>NZ_JBFJPY010000012.1:0-51135 GCF_041616895.1 Arsukibacterium sp. | reverse complement strand
TTGACTACCGGGTTATGCTACATTAACCATAATGTAAAGACGGGTGCTCGTTTTATATGCAATTGAATGCGCTAGTACAGCTTTTCGCTTTACCTTTGGGGTGGCTTTTGTATAATGGCGCCTTCAACGCTAGGGGCATAGTTCCAATTGGTAGAACAGCGGTCTCCAAAACCGATGGTTGGGGGTTCGAATCCCTCTGCCCCTGCCACTTCTCTTGATTATGAATATATCAGCAAGTCAGTCGCAATTACTTCGTCAGCTTAATATAAGGCCATTACAGCCTCGTGCCGGTTTTTTTCCTGAAGCATTAATAAATACACAGTGCGCTCCTGACAACAGCAACGATATGGTAGCGTTACAGCAACCGCCTAATTCGCTGCTAACCGATGATATAAAACGGATGTTGACTCTGACGACAATTACAGATTGGCAACTTGACCCTACTGCCTCGGTTTGTTCGCTAACCAATAATAACACTTCACTAATTACACCGGCTCTTGCTTTATTACAGCAAGCCGCGCTTAAAAAACAACTGTGGATATTGCTGCAATCTTTGCAGGTTGACGATGCTGATTAAAGCACTCACTACCGCCGATATTCCTATTTTACTGTTGATTGAAACGGCAGCAAATCCTTATCCCTGGACTGAGGGCGTGTTTAAATCCTGCTTTGGTAGCCAGTATTTCAACTTCGGTATTTTCGAAAACGAGCAGTTGCTCGGTTTTTACTTTGGTCAGTTTATTGCGATTGAAAGCCAGCTGTTTAATATTTGTGTTCGTCGCGATCAGCAAGGCAAGGGTTTGGGTGGTAAGTTGCTTGCTCATTTTATTAGTCAGTCTGAGCTGCGTGATGCAACAGAAGCCTGGTTAGAAGTCAGAGCGTCCAATCAAGCTGCCATTCATTTGTACACTAAGTCTGGTTTTATTGAGGCGGGCTGTCGGCCAAACTACTACAGCAGTGCCAGCGGGAAAGAAGACGCGCTGATGATGTGTCTGCCACTTCGGTTTTCAAATTAATCCCACGCTGTGCCAGCGCCAGTGATGCTGCTATAATCCCCGACAATAATTTTTCATTGCTATGCCAGCCAGCGCTCTGGTTGTTAACCGATATTGGATACCATGACTAAAGATAAATTTCTGCATGAAATTGATAGCAGACGCACTTTTGCAATCATCAGCCACCCGGATGCCGGTAAAACCACCATTACTGAAAAAGTATTGTTGTTCGGCCATCTTATTCAGAGAGCGGGTACGGTAAAAGGTAAAAAATCTGGTCAGTTTGCCACCTCAGACTGGATGGAAATGGAGAAGGAGCGGGGTATCTCGGTTACCACTTCGGTAATGCAATTTCCGTATAATGATTGTCTGGTAAACCTGCTTGATACCCCTGGTCACGAAGATTTCTCGGAAGATACTTACCGTACTTTAACCGCAGTAGACTCCTGTTTAATGGTAATTGATGGCGCTAAGGGTGTTGAAGACCGGACCATTAAGCTAATGGAAGTCACCCGGCTGCGTGATACGCCAATTATTACCTTTATGAATAAGATGGATCGTGATATTCGCGACCCTGTTGATCTGCTGGATGAAGTAGAAAGTGTGCTGAAAATCGCCTGTGCGCCGATCACCTGGCCTATTGCCTCAGGTAAGGAATTTAAAGGCGTTTATCATATTCTGCGTGATGAAGTTATTTTGTATAAATCGGGCATGGGCCACACCATTCAGGATCTTGATGTGATCAAAGGCCTGAATAACCCAGAGTTAGACAAACGGATTGGTTATTATGCCCAGCAATTACGAGATGAAATGGAGCTGGTTCAGGGGGCCAGTAATGAGTTTGATAAGGCCTTATTTTTAAAAGGTGAATTGACCCCGGTATTTTTTGGTACTGCACTGGGTAACTTTGGTGTTGACCATATGCTTGATGGCCTTACCGAATGGGCGCCCAAACCTCAGTCACGTTTAACGAATAGCCGCAAGGTTGAACCGGTTGAAAACGGCTTTAGTGGCTTCGTATTTAAAATTCAGGCCAATATGGACCCTAAACATCGGGACCGGGTGGCTTTTCTACGAATTGTTTCGGGCAAATATGAAAAAGGCATGAAGGTAAGGCACGTGCGGATTGGTAAAGATGTGCTTATTCCGCAAGCTTTAACGTTCCTCGCTGGCGATCGTGAGCATCTGGATGAAGCATACCCTGGTGATATTATCGGATTGCATAACCACGGCACCATTAAAATTGGCGATACCTTCACCACCGGTGAAGATATGCAATTCAGTGGCATTCCAAATTTCGCGCCAGAGTTGTTCCGGCGCATTCGTTTACGCGACCCGTTAAAACAAAAGCAGCTGTTAAAAGGCTTAGTGCAATTATCTGAAGAGGGTGCGGTGCAGGTATTTCGGCCACTGGACACTAACGATTTAATTGTTGGAGCGGTGGGCGTGTTGCAATTTGATGTGGTGGTTAGCCGGCTCAAATCTGAATACAATGTTGATGCTATCTACGAAAGTGTCAACGTAGCAACGGCCCGTTGGGTATATAGCACTGATGGCAAAGCCTTGCAGGAGTTTCAGAATAAGGCCAGTGCTAATCTGGCGCTGGATGGTGGTGATAACCTGACCTATATCGCGCCGACGATGGTAAATCTGAATCTGGCCACTGAACGCTATCCGAAAATTTCCTTCCAGAAGACCCGTGAACATTAACAGGCCGGTATTATGAATATTAAGCAACTTCTTACTGACAGAACCTTAGTCGCTTTCAATACACTGGGATTGCCAGAAGGCACCAATCCTGCTGTTACCCAGAGTACCCGGCCTGAATTTGGTGAGTACCAGATTAACGGGGCAATGAGCGCTGCAAAGTTATTAAAAACCAACCCCAGAGAGCTTGCAAATAAATTACTGGCCTTACTGGATTTGTCTGACATTGCTGAAAAAGCAGAAATCGCCGGCCCGGGTTTTATTAACGTTTCACTTAAAGCTGACTGGTTGGCGATGCAATTAACACAAGCCGCTGCAGATAAACGTCTCGGCGTTAGTGTTAACCCACAACCACAAACTGTAGTGGTGGATTACTCTGCGCCTAATTTAGCCAAAGAGATGCATGTCGGCCATTTACGCTCAACCATTATTGGTGACGCTGTGGTTCGTACTCTTGAATTCTGGGGCGATAAAGTTATCCGCCAGAATCATATGGGCGATTGGGGTACCCAGTTTGGCATGCTGATAGCACACCTCGAAGATAAACTGGCAGCCGGGATCGATTTAGAGCAGGTGGCTTTAGCAGATCTGGAAGACTTTTATCGCGAAGCTAAAAAGCGTTTTGATGATGAAGCCGGATTTGCCGATAAGTCGCGTCAGTATGTGGTAAAGCTGCAAAGCGGTGATGAGCATTGTCAGAAACTATGGCAGTTATTTATTGATACCTCCATCAAGCACAGCGACGAGGTATACCACAAGCTTAATGTGACGCTAAAGCACGCTGATATTAAACCGGAAAGTGCTTATAACAGCATGTTGCATGGCATTGTGGATGATTTAAAGCAGCAAAAACTTGCTGTAGAAAGTATGGGCGCGCTGGTGGTGTTCTTAGCCGAGCTGGCTGATAAAGAAGGAAATCCTTCGCCATTTATTATTCAGAAAACCGGTGGTGGCTTTTTGTATTCCACCACTGACTTAGCCGCATGCCAGTACCGCAGCCACGAATTATCTGCCGATCGGATTATTATTTTTACTGATGCTCGTCAGGCGCTGCATTTTAAACAAGTGGAGCTGGTTTCCCGCAAAGCAGGTTATCTGCGTGATAGTACTGCTTACGATCATTGCCCTTTCGGCACCATGATGGGAGAAGATGGTAAACCCTTTAAAACCCGCAGCGGTGGCACGGTAAAACTTGCTGATTTGCTGGAGGAAGCAGTGGTTCGGGCCAATACGGTGTTACAGGAAAAAGCGACAGAGTTAACCGCAGCTGAGGTTGCTGATATCGCTAATAAGGTTGGTATTGGCGCAGTAAAGTTTGCCGATTTATCTAAAAACCGAACCAGTGATTATATTTTTAGCTGGGATGCTATGCTCAGTTTTGAAGGTGCTACTGCCCCGTATCTGCAATATGCATATACCCGGGTACGCAGTATTTTACGCAAAGCTGATGCCACTGAGAATTTCCAGGCTGATATTCTGTTGCAGTCTGTGCAGGAAAAACAGTTAGCGGTGAAGTTATTGCGCTTAGAAGAAACATTGCAAATGGTCATAAAAGACGCCCAACCTAATTTGCTTTGTAATTATCTGTACGAACTGGCCAGTTTATATATGAGCTTTTATGAAGCGTGTCCAATTTTAAAAGAGGGCGTTGAACCAGAAATACGTAACAGCCGTTTAATGCTCAGTATTTTAGCATCTAAGGTGCTGCAGCAAGGTTTGGATTTGCTGGGGATAGAGGTCATGGAGCGCATGTAATGAAAATTGATGATATTCGCCGCAGTTATACCAAAGATAAGCTGGAGCTGGACAAGCTTAACAGCAATCCGATCGCGCAGTTCGAACTCTGGCTAAAGGATGCTATTGCTGCAGAGTTACCGGACCCGACTGCGATGTGTGTGGCGAGTGTCGATAGTGATGGTCAGCCATCACAGCGGCTGGTGTTGCTTAAAGACGTTAGTGAGGAGGGTTTTACCTTTTACACTAATCTGGGCAGTCGAAAAGCAACTGAGCTGTCAGCAAACCCTAAAGTATCGCTGCACTTTCCCTGGCACCCGCTGGAGCGCCAGGTTATTGTATATGGTACGGCAGAGCGTGTGCCCGATAGCCAGGTGTTAAAGTATTTTTTGTCCAGACCTAAAGAAAGCCAGCTTGCTGCCTGGGCGTCAGAGCAAAGCCGGCCAGTATCTACCCGGCAGGTATTGCTACAAAAATTTGCCGAGATAAAACACAAATTTGCGCATGGCGAGGTTCCTTTGCCGTCGTTCTGGGGCGGCTTTTTAGTCAGGCCTCATAAAATAGAATTCTGGCAAGGTGGCGAGCACCGGTTGCATGATCGCTTTATGTATAGCAGAACAGCTAATGCTGATGCTACACCCCCGTGGCAGATTGAACGGTTATGTCCCTGATTGCAGAGCCTGCAGCATCGTTGCGGTTAATTGACAGCCACTGTCATTTTGATTTACCTGAACTTGCAAAGGAGCAAGACAGCCTGTGGCGACAGGCTCAGCAAGTGGGAGTAGCGGCGTTAGTTATCCCGGCGGTTGCACCTGCTGCCTGGTCTAACTTACTTAACTTGCATACAGAACAACCCGCCTGGCATATAGCTTTAGGTATTCATCCCTGGTGGGCAGCTAAGCATACTTTGCTTGATGTCGCGCGGTTGGATCAGCTCATCCGACAGCAGGCAGATAACGTCTGTGCGGTAGGCGAAATTGGTCTGGATTTCGCCTTAGCCGAAAATACTTTTGCTATTCAGCAACAGTTGTTTGAGTCTCAACTTGCTGTGGCAAAAAAGCACACTAAACCCGTAATATTGCATCATCGTAAAAGCCAGCCGCAATTGCTGGCAGAGCTGAAACGACAGCAGTTTGATGAGGGCGGTATTTTACATGCCTTTTCCGGCAGTCAGCAGCAAGCTGCTGCCTTTTTAGATCGTGGTTTCAAGCTGGGTATTGGCGGCACTATTACTTATGAGCGAGCCAGAAAAACCCGCAACAGTATCCAAAAGTTACCGCTAAACAGCTTTGTGCTGGAAACCGATGCACCGGCAATGCCCTTGGCTGGCTCGCAGGGGCAGATTAATACACCCGCCAGGCTAATCGATGTATTTGATACGTTCTGTCAATTACGAAGTGAAAGCCGCTCAGCGCTGGCAGCTGCACTTTGGCAAAATACTGCAGCAGTGTTAAGGCTTGTGTAAGCGAATACCATGGCGTGACAGACGTGAGAAACTGCGGCGCAGCAAATAGCCGGTTAAACCGGTAACCAGTAACAACAGCAGTAACTGCTGCATCAGCTTCTGCCAGCGGGCAAAACTGGGGTTCAGTTTTGTATCAGGTTGCAGACTAATCTTAATATAACCGAGTAATTGTTGCTGGCTGCGAATTTCCTGAACCATTGGCACCAGCGGCTGGCTGGCGAATTTACCGTACATCAACCGCGCTGCCGCACTGGCTTCAGACCAGCTTATCCGCACACCGTTACTATCGTAGAATACCACGTC
Source organism: Arsukibacterium sp. (assembly GCF_041616895.1). Classification (GTDB taxonomy): domain Bacteria; phylum Pseudomonadota; class Gammaproteobacteria; order Enterobacterales; family Alteromonadaceae; genus Alishewanella. The sequence continues at coordinate 44,931 of NZ_JBFJPY010000012.1, read as the reverse complement.
GTATAAAAATGGACTGGCTGCAATATTCTGAGTAAGTTGTTCCAGACCATCCAGTTGATCATGCTCGATCAGGTAGGCTGCGGCCTGGGAGAGGGTTTTCAGATTTTCCCGCATCAGTTGTTCTGCCTGGCTTTGCAAAATAGCCTGGCCCTGATTGCTGGTTTTCACCCAGCTATGCAGCACAAACCAGATACCAGCGACCGCAATAGCCAATTGAACCAGCTTAATAAAACTTGAAGTGGAACTCGGTATTGCGATATTGTTCTGCATATTTTTTTAAACATACTGCTGCTGGCTCTGATACGCTAAGCATGCCATGGTATTAACTCCAAGTATAGGTTACCCATTGTCGTTCTTAATAACCGTCAGTCCGGCGCAGCTGACCAGTGCTGATATTGCCGCGCTTCTGGCTCAGCAAACTGCTTTCTGGTTTCAGGCCGAAGGCGAACATCTGCAGTTGCAGACAGAGCAGGCAGTACCTTTGTTCCCTGAATCTGAAGCTATTCAGTATACTCCTTTGTTGTTGAGCCACTGTTCAATCCGTTTGTTTGGCAAACCAGTCGACGGTTCGCTGCTGCATGGAATTGCTGTGTTACTGCCAGCTGATTGCGGGTTAAAGGTTTCACTGCTGCAGCCCCATCCCGAATTGCCAGCAGGTCTGCTTATCCAGCTGACAGGAATGTTATCGGCACAGCAGCTTCAGCAGTTGTATCGTTTAGCGACTGAGCAGAATGTTGAACTGGTCTATCTTGATAAGCAGGTCAAATTGTCTGAACCTGGCCTGTTGGTGATGGATATGGACTCAACGGCCATTACTATTGAATGTATTGATGAAATTGCTGCTCTGGCCGGGGTTGGTCCTCAGGTAGCGGCGGTAACTGCCCGTGCAATGAACGGTGAACTGGATTTCGCTGCCAGTTTAATTCAGCGGGTAGCTGCATTAAAAGGTGAGCCACAATCCGTGTTGCAGCAAGTTGCTAATGATTTACCGCTAATGCCTGGATTAGTTGCTCTGGTAAGCCGGTTGCAGCAACAGAATTGGCGGGTAGCTATCGCCTCTGGTGGCTTCACGTACTTTACCGATTTGCTGCAACAACGCCTGGGGTTAAACGCGACCTTTGCTAATGTACTGGAGATTGATAACGGCATATTAACCGGTAAAGTGATAGGGGATATTGTTGATGCTAGCACTAAAGCCCGGGCCGTTAGTGAGTTAGCCGGGCGGTTTGGTATCGCCCACAGCCAAACCGTGGCGATTGGTGATGGTGCCAATGACTTACCTATGCTTAAAACGGCAGCACTTGGCGTGGCATTTCATGCAAAACCTAAAGTACAGCAAGCCGCATCAGCCAGAATTAATCAGGGGTCATTGTTGCAGCTATTGTATTTACTGGACTGTGCATGAAGCATCAGCAAAGCTCAATGTATGTCGATTTGCAGCAGTATCAGTTGCATTTACGACGTTTAATACCGCTGCAGCAGTCATTAAGTCCGATCCTGTTTTTGCACGGCGCGCTTGAAAATGGTCGCATTTTTTACAGCCATTCAGGTAAAGGTTTAGCTTGTTTTCTGGCCGACCAGGGGTTTATTGGCTACTGCGCAGATTTTGCCGGCCGCGGTTTATCGCAACCGCAACTGGTTACCGGGTTTGAGCAAAACCAACATCAGGTTATTACCCGGGATATTCCGGCATTAATTGATTTTGTCTATCAGCAGCATCAGCAGCCTTTAACCATTGTTGCTCACTCTTGGGGAGGCGTGCTTTTAGCCGCATCACTGGCTCGCTTTCCAGAGTTAATCAGTAAAGTCAGGGCTAAAATCTATTTTGGAACCAAAAGGGTGATCAGCGTCCGGAGCCTGGAGCGAAAAATCAAAATTGACTGGGTCTGGAATCGCTTCGCGCCTTGGTTGGGGAAAAAATATGGGTATGTGCCGGCCAGACAATGGCGGCTGGGTGCTGATAATGAGCCGACAGCGTTTTTGTCCGATACAATCAACTGGATTAAAGGGGCGCCTTTTGCCGATATAACGGACGGTTTTGATTATGCCAGAGCGGGTCAGCAAACACCGTGGCCACCAAGTTGGCACTTTGCTGCGGTAAACGATACCTTACTTGGCCACCCGGCTGATGTGCAGCATTTTATGCAGGAAACTGGCCAGCAACAGAGTAAATATACCTTACTGGGACGTGCACAAGGCCATTTACAGGACTACGATCATATTTCTATGCTGACCCACCCAAGCGCCAGCGAAGATCACTTTAAGCAGATTAACCAGTGGCTGCTTAATCTGGGCAACTGATACTGGCTATCTATCCCGCTACCTTCAACGGCTTTTGCTGTTGTTTAATCGCTGCTGGCGTAAATTATCATCCTCGGCATGCGCTATGCTACCGTAACGCCAGGCCAGTTCTTTACTGATATCTACCGCATCACCTACGCCTGCTACGCTCCATAGCTCTTCCTCCAGGGTTTTCGCCCTGTGAATAGCATAAACACTGATGTAACTAATTTCCTTGGCAATATAGTCGGTATCTGGACGTCCTGTGCGGGACAAAAACAAGCGAAACGCAAATAACGTGGCTTCGCGTAATGCATTCTTGATGAATGCCTGCTTTTGTTGTTCATCGCTGAATTCATAATCATAAAAGCTTTCTAAAGCCGTTGATGATGCAGAAGATGCGCGTGGCGCTTTAATATATAGCTCATAGCTTTTGGGGGGATCAAAGCGTTTCATTGCTTTAAGCTGCTGGGCAAATTGCAGGTTGGCGGTGCTGTTTTTCAATAACAATTCTAAGTCCAGCGTTCCCTGATTGCTGTGTTGCAACAGCAAAGTATGCAGCGCATTGGGTGAAGCACCCTGAGCAATCACATTCAGTTCATAGCGGATGCCTTTTCGGTGCAGGTAGAACGCGAAGTTATTCAGTGATTTTAAGTACATGTTGCGCAGTGCTTCAGATAAACCAGGGTACTTAGGGGTTTCTTCGGCAAGGGTCAATTTTGCCCGGTTATTCTGAATTAACTGTTGGAAAAATTGCTTACCCGTATGGTTCGCTTCAGTAGCCAGCGCTTTCAAATTCATGATGCTCTGACTTTTACTTACTGCCATTACTTCATAAGGCAATTGGGTTAACTGGTGTTTATTGGTTATCTTTTGCAGGTCAACTAAATCCAGCGCAATAATATCCCCTTTTTTATACTGCACCGGCTGAATTGTTTCTATTTGTAAACCACCGGTAGAGAAATCACGGGTAAATCCGCCAACCAGCTGTTCGTTGTGTCTCAGCTGCACCGTCGTTTTATATAAATAGCGCGATTCAGCCCGCAGATTAATATATTGGACAGGTACAGCCTCGCATGGCGGTACTTGTGGTAGTTTTCTATGACCAAACTGATTTAACTTCGCCAGATGGGCGGGGTTATAAGTATATTGCTGATAGTTAGTCGCATTATTGGCGCTAATATCGGTTAGGCCGGCAATGTAGCGCAGATTTTTTATTACGCCCTGTACCAGCGGCGTTATCGCCGCTTTGGCCGGGCTGGCATCAGGCTTCTGTGGTGACTCGGGTAACGTAAAGTTAGCCGTAGCATACTGGGCCGTGGTTTTTATCAGGTTTAAATGAAAAACCCGCCAGCTAGGTTTGGCAGCGCCAAAACCAAAGAAAGTATCACGTAATTCCGGCGCGGCCAGCAATTCTTCTGCGGTGGCTGAGTAATAATATAATTTTCCTTTGGCGGCATGGGTAAAGCAATAAAGGATAGTAGAGCGCTCCGGTCCGGGTTGGGCGAGCAAATGTTTAAGGCGTTTGACTGTCAGCAACGTTATCAGGACTGAGCGTTGTTGTTCATCCAGAAAATAATGCCATACCGACTTGTTATAATCGGTGGTCAACGCAAAACGTGGGCTAACCGCGCCCTCATTAACAGCAAGATATACTGGCAGGCTATTTAACCTGGGCAAATAAAACTGTTCATATCCTTTGGTAGTAACAGCGTCGGTGGTGTTATCAAGATTGACTTTATAGCGCCGTTTATTGCCATGAATAAATTTTTGGAGGAAGTTACTGAAAACCTGGTCTTGCTCTGAAGGCAGCTTTTTTAAGCGCCAGTAATTTACTTTATCGAGCTGTTCAATATCGACCAGCTGATATTGGATACCTTCAGGGATATCGAGGGTGAATTCCTGCTCCAGACCCGTAAAATTAATGGTTACTGTATCACCGGCGTTTGCGGTTCGGCCTTTGGGAATTTTTAACTTACAACCTGAGATTGACAGATCGCTGGTGGTGGCAACAAACCGACTGTCATTAACTTTAATGTCGACATCGATACCAAAATTCATTCGCTCTTCAGTGCGGCTGACGTAATGACCAAAGGTAATTAGTTTAGCTTTATCTTGCTCGGCTGAACTGCCGCTTGGGGGGCCATCGGGTGCGTCATTACCTTTTAATCCAGACTTAACCCGCTGCGCAGTTTCTTTCTTGTGGATGACCCGAAAGTTATTGTCGGCGTTTAATACGTCTTCATAAACACCCAGGGTATAACCGCCATATTGTTTGATACCACTTTCAAATATCTGAATGGCGTTATCGTCCATGTAATGGGTTTTGTCACGATAAACAAAGGGTCGGACTTCGCCATCGACGTGGCCGCGTAAATCGATAAAATAATCGCATGGCTGAGCCATACGTTTTAATTCCATTTTCAACAGAAACTGTTTAGATTTGGGCAGGTCTGAGGTAAGCGAGCTGAAAACCTGATCAAACTCTGCAGAGTTTATCAGGCTTTTCATGCGCTCAATTATTTCAACGTACTCTTTCAGGTCTTCAGTGGTCATAGTTTCGTTATTCAGATGCCAAAATTCAGGCGCCTTCTGGTTATAATCGTAGTACGCTACGTGGTTATAAATTGAAAAGCAATATCTATGCCTTTCTTTCAAATTAGGATTTTTGATAATGGCAAAAGTAAAAACGGCATACGTGTGTAATGAGTGTGGCGCCGACTTTATGCGTTGGCAAGGTCAATGCAGCGAATGTGGTGCCTGGAACAGTATTTCCGAGGTGCGGCTGGGTACAGCTAAAACGTCAGGTACCCGCCAGGGTTATGCCGGTGCTGCCCAAGCCAGAGTGATGCGGCTGGACGAAGTTGACTTGCAAGACGTCCCACGGTTTAGTTCGGGCTTTGCTGAATTTGACCGGGTGCTTGGCGGCGGTATTGTGCCGGGTTCTGCCATCTTAATTGGCGGTGCGCCCGGGGCGGGTAAAAGTACCCTGCTGTTGCAGTTAATGTGCGGTCTGGCAGAGCAGGGGAGTGCGCTCTATGTCACGGGTGAAGAGTCGTTGCAACAGGTTGCCATGCGGGCGCAGCGCTTAGGCTTACCCAGCAGTAAACTGAATATGCTGGCTGAGACGAATGTTGAAACGGTATGTTTACTGGCCCAGCAGGAAAAACCACGGATTATGGTGATTGACTCTATTCAGGTGATGCATCTGGCCGATATTCAGTCAGCTCCTGGCAGTGTGTCACAGGTAAGAGAGAGCGCCGCGTTTTTAACCCGTTTCGCCAAACAATATAATATTGCCATTATTATGGTTGGCCACGTAACGAAAGATGGCTCGCTGGCCGGCCCGAAAGTACTGGAGCATTGTATTGATTGCTCAGTCATGCTGGAGGGTGATACTGACAGTCGCTATCGTACCTTGCGTGGCAATAAGAACCGCTTTGGTCCGGTTAATGAACTTGGCGTATTCGCCATGACCGGCCAGGGCATGAAAGAGGTGAAGAATCCTTCTGCGATCTTTTTAACCCGGGGTAAAGAAGATCAGTCTGGCAGTATTGTGATGGTATTGTGGGAAGGTACCCGGCCATTATTAGTAGAGATCCAGGGGCTGGTAGATCACTCCCCGTTAAATAATCCGCGTCGGGTCACCCTGGGTATGGAACAAAACCGGATTTCAATGTTACTGGCCGTAATGCATCGTCATGCCGGTATTCAAATGGCGGATCAGGATGTATTTGTTAACGTGGTTGGCGGTGTCAAGGTAAATGAAACCAGCGCTGATTTAGCCACCTTACTGGCATTAGTATCCAGCTTTCGGGATAGGCCATTACCAAATGATTTAGTGGTGTTTGGCGAAGTCGGATTAGCCGGAGAAATCAGGCCGGTGCCCAGTGGTATCGAGCGCCTGAAAGAGGCAGCAAAACATGGCTTTAAACGGGCTATTGTGCCACTTGGTAATAAGCCCAAGGAGCCAATCAGTGGGATGGAGGTGGTTGCGGTGGCTAAACTGGCAGACGCTCTGGAGGCAATTTGACGGCGCCGCTTAGCCCAATTGAAAAGCCCCGGTAACCGGGGCTTCATCGGATCAGAAACGGTTATTAGCCGGAAAATTTAGCTTAAGCACTTTAAACGTATCGTTCTTCAGTTTTTCCAGACCAAGCTTATCGTAGCTCTCAACCATCACCTCGAGCGCTTGCTCGACGTGAGGTGAGTCACGATAGTATTCAACAATATACTTGCCACGGTTAGCCGCTGCCAGAAACGCACCACGGCGCATATAATAATCAGCGATTAATAGTTCATGCCGGGCCAAGGTATCTTTGATATGCACCATCCGTTCTTTAGCTTCGCCACTGTATTTACTCTGTGGGTAATTGGTGACCAGAATTTTAAAATCATCAAATGCTTGTCTGGTACTGCTTAAATCACGGTCGGCGCGGTCAACGCCAAAAAACTCCTGAAAACTATTTTCATCCGCTTTTAAGTTAGCCAAACCCCGCATATAGTAAACGTAATCCAAATCTGGTTGATTCGGATTAAGCCGGATAAAACGGTCAATACTGGCCAATGCCTGCGGCAAATTTCCAGATTTGTAGTAAGCGTAAATTAAATCCAGTTGAACCTGACGCGCCAGAGGACCAAACGGATAGCGCGACTCCACCGCCTGCAACAGCTCAACTGCTCTGTTATACAAACCGTTATCTAACACTTCTTTGGCCTGCTGATACATGGCCTGGGCCGTTTGACTGCTAGGATCTGGCTGAGCAGGCTTGCCAGCACAGGCGCTTAACGCTAAAAAAACCACTACTATCAGTAAAAAATTCGCTTTCATGTAAAAATCCGTAACTACTTGGCTAAATGGCTGTCTAGTCGGGCGTAAAATCGCTAAAATAACCGCTAATGCGATTCTACCCCAGATAAGTTGGGGTTGCACACAGGATAACTGCTTCCGTCATGACAAAACAGATAAAACTTTCACAAATCGTCCCTGACCACTTTTATGGTATGCGCTTAGATCAGGTTTTAGCAGAAATGTTCCCGGATTATTCTCGATCGCGGTTAAAAGAGTGGATCCTGGCCGATGCAGTGCAGCTGGATCAGAGTGTGCAAAACCTGCCAAAGTTTAAAGTGGTTGGTGGCGAGCAGGTTGATATTGTTGCAGATATTGTCGAGGAGCAACGTTTTGGTGCCGAGCAAATTGCGCTGGATATTCTGCATGAAGATGAGCATATTCTGGTGATAAATAAACCTGCAGGCCTGGTGGTGCACCCCGGTGCAGGTAATGCCGACGGCACTTTGCTCAACGCTTTACTACACCACTGCCCGTCAATTGCAGAAGTACCCCGCGCAGGTATTATTCATCGTCTCGATAAAGATACCACCGGTTTAATGGTGGTTGCAAAAACGATCCCGGCGCAAACCCATCTGGTTGAGGCAATGCAGGCACGGGAAATTACCCGTGAATACGAAGCCATTTGTTATGGCAAGATGACCGGCGGTGGTTTTGTTAATCAACCAATTGGCCGTCACCAGACCAAACGGACCCAAATGGCAGTGATTGATGGCGGCAAGCCAGCCGTGACACATTACCGGGTTATGGAGAAATACCGGGGCCATACCCGATTACGTTTGCGTCTGGAAACAGGCCGTACTCATCAAATCCGGGTGCATATGGCGTTTATTAATCACTCACTGGTCGGTGATCCGGTATATGGTGGCCGGCCGCGGCCGCCACGTAAAGCTGCGGAGAGTTTACTGGTGATGATGCGTAACTTTAAGCGCCAGGCTTTGCACGCGGCGATGCTACGTTTGGCTCATCCTATTACCAGTGAAATATTAGAATGGCATGCGCCATTGCCTGCTGATTTAGTTGAGCTGAATGCCGCATTACGCGCAGATACCCTGTTGCATGGTATGGACGAAGCCTGAGTTGGCTATGTCTGAGTTTATCAGGTCTGAGTTGATTAAACCTGTCTGGCCAGCGCCGGAAAACGTTAAAGCCATCAGCTCTACCCGCCATGGCGGGTACTCAGAAGGGCTTTTTCAGAGTTTAAATCTAGGGGAGCATGTTGGTGATTGCGTCGAAGCGGTCAGACGCAACCGGCAACAGTTTCAAAGCAAGGCTGGTATGCCCGGCCAGCCGGTCTGGCTTAATCAGACCCATAGTACGCGTTGTATAACCCTGTCATCATCAGCGGTTACCAGTGGCAACGCTGACGCCAGTTTCAGCCGTCAGAGCGGGCTTATCTGCACGGTGATGACCGCAGATTGTTTACCAATATTAATTTGCAACCAGCAGGGCACGGAAGTGGCGGCAGTGCATGCCGGCTGGCGTGGCTTGTGTGATGGTATTATTGAAAACACGGTGCAGTTATTCAGTCAGCCACAAGCCTGTATGGCCTGGCTAGGACCAGCTATTAGCCAGCATGCTTTTGAAGTTGGTGCTGAGGTTCGTGCCGCTTTTATGCGGCAAGATCCGCACGCTGGCGCCGCATTTATACCCGGAGCCAGCGGAAAGTGGTTTGCCGATTTGTACTTGCTGGCACGTCAGCGCCTCGCCCGCTGTGGTATTACTAACATTTATGGCGCTGAGCATTGCACCTACCAGCAAACGTCAACATTTTTTTCCTACCGACGCGATGGCCAAACCGGCCGCATGGCTACTGCTATCTGGCTTGATTAAGCCATTAGCCGCTTATGGTTTTGCAGTTTTGCTGATCTAAGTCAATTTTTTGACGTTTGTTGCTTGATATTTACCCAGCATCACCCAATCTTATAACACATCAACGTGACATGATGTGGAGCCAGCCATGCGTTTAGATAAATTTACCAGTAAATTTCAGGAAGCGATTGCAGATGCGCAATCATTAGCATTAGGGCGGGATCAACAATTTATTGAACCCGTTCATCTGATGTTTGCTTTGTTAAATCAGGAGGGGGGAACCGTCCGTGATTTACTTAATAAAATCGCAATTAATTTTAATGAGTTGCGCGCTAAAGTCAGCAAAGCAATAGAGCGCTTGCCGCGGGTAGAGGGCGAGGGTACTAACCTGCAATTATCAACAGCGACTGCTCAGCTTTTACAGCAATGCGACAAGTTTGCCCAAAAGCGCAAAGATCAGTTTATTTCCAGTGAATTATTTGTGCTGGCGGCAACCGAAGATAAAACTGAGCTGGGTAATATTCTGCGCTTACTGGGCGTAAGCAAAGAAAAGGTCACGTCAGCAATTGAAGAGATCCGGGCTGGCCAGAATGTCGATGATCCCAACGCAGAAGACAGCCGGCAGGCACTCACCAAATACACTATCGATCTGACCGCACGGGCTGAAGCCGGTAAGCTGGATCCGGTTATTGGCCGCGATGAAGAGATCCGGCGTTGTATTCAGGTATTGCAGCGGCGCACCAAAAATAACCCGGTTCTGATCGGTGAACCAGGCGTAGGTAAAACCGCCATTGTCGAAGGGTTGGCACTGCGGATAATTAATAAAGAAGTCCCTGAGGGCTTGAAAAATAAACGGGTGCTGTCGCTTGATATGGGCTCTTTGCTGGCGGGTGCTAAGTATCGGGGCGAATTTGAAGAGCGCTTAAAAGCCGTACTAAATGAACTGGCTAAAGAAGAAGGTCAGGTCATTCTATTTATTGATGAAATTCATACCATGGTTGGCGCCGGTAAAGCGGAAGGCGCCATGGACGCGGGTAACATGCTAAAACCTGCCCTGGCGCGCGGTGAGCTGCATTGCCTTGGCGCTACTACCTTAGATGAGTATCGCAAGTACATTGAAAAAGATGCTGCGCTGGAGCGGCGTTTTCAAAAAGTACTGGTAGAAGAGCCTACAGTGGAAGATACCATTGCCATTTTACGTGGTTTAAAAGAGCGCTACGAGTTACACCATGCGGTGGAAATTACTGATCCGGCAATTGTTGCTGCCGCAACCTTGTCAAACCGCTATGTCAGTGATCGGCAGCTACCGGACAAAGCAATAGATTTAATTGATGAGGCCGCGTCCAGCATCCGGATGCAAATGGACTCAAAACCCGAAGAACTAGACCGGTTGGAGCGACGGATCATTCAGTTGAAACTGGAAGACAATGCGCTGGCAAAAGAGTCTGATGAGGGCAGTAAAAAACGGCGGGAAATTATCCAGGAGCAAATTCAGGAGCTGGACGCTAACTATAACGAACTGGACGAAGTCTGGGAGTCAGAGAAGGCCGCCTTGCAGGGTACCCAGAATATCAAAGCGGAGTTAGAGCAGGCCCGGCTTGATTTAGAGGTTGCCAGGCGGGTTAGTGATTTGCAACGGATGTCTGAGTTGCAGTACGGTCGTATTCCAGAGTTGGAGAAGAGGCTCGATTTAGCCAGTCAGGCAGAAATGCAGGAAATGACGCTGCTGCGCCATAAAGTGACTGAGCAGGAAATTGCCGATGTGTTGTCAAAAGCGACCGGCATTCCGGTCAGTAAAATGCTCGAAGGTGAGCGTGACAAGTTATTGAGGATGGAAGAGGCATTACACAATACCGTAGTGGGACAACACGAAGCCGTTGCGGCTGTGGCAAACGCTATTCGGCGTTCCCGGGCGGGGTTGGCCGATCCGAATAAACCTATCGGCTCTTTTTTGTTTCTGGGGCCTACCGGCGTCGGCAAAACGGAGCTGACCAAATCACTGGCTCAGTTCTTGTTCGACAGCCCCGATAATATGGTTCGGATTGATATGTCTGAATTTATGGAGAAGCATGCCGTGTCACGGCTGGTTGGTGCGCCTCCGGGGTATGTGGGCTACGAGGAAGGCGGCTACTTGACGGAAGCGGTAAGACGTAAACCCTATTCCGTGATCTTGCTGGACGAAGTAGAGAAAGCCCATCCGGATGTGTTCAATATTTTGCTGCAGGTTTTAGATGACGGGCGTTTAACTGATGGCCAGGGCCGGACAGTCGACTTTAAGAATGCGGTTATTATCATGACCTCTAACCTGGGCTCTGATTTAATTCAGGAGCATTATCAGGAATACAGTTATCAGCAGATGAAAAATATGTTGATGGATGTCTTAAGCAAACAATTCCGGCCAGAGTTTTTGAACAGGCTGGATGAAGCTGTTGTGTTTCACCCATTGGATACCACTCAGATTAAACAAATTGCCCGTTTTCAGTTGGGACGGCTGGAGCAAAGACTGCAAGCGCGTAATTATGAGTTAAAGGTAACCGAGGCCGCCTTGGATAAACTGGCCGAAGTTGGTTTTGACCCGTTGTTTGGCGCCAGGCCATTAAAGCGGGCAATTCAGCAGCACCTGGAAAACCCGTTAGCCCAAACGTTATTGCAGGGTACCATGTTGCCGGGCGCTACTATTAAGGTTGACCATGATGGCGAGCACTTTGTTATTACCAGCTAAGCGGCGTTTATTACTTAACCTGCAATAGTAATAACGTGATAAACGCTACAGGGCGAGTGATGTCGCGCTGTAGCGTTTTCATCTGTACTTTAGGTTGATTTGATTTTTTTGTCGCACCGCGCTGTGGTGGGCAGGGTAGCAACTTTTGCCGTTTACCTATCCATGTTAAACTAAGTCCCTTATAATCTGACGATTGCTAATTAGAAAAGATGGTTTTATGACAGACTCAAGAAATACTGACTCAAGCCCGCGCAAAGGCATTTATCTACTACCCAACCTGTTAACAACGGGGGGGCTTTTTGCTGGTTTTTTTGCAATAGTTTCATCAATGAATGGCCGGTTTGAAGCGGCGGCAGTGGCGATTTTCATTGCCATGATTTTTGACGGCCTGGATGGCCGTGTTGCCCGTTTAACCAATACCCAGAGCGAGTTTGGTGCCCAGTATGACAGTATGTCCGATATGTTGTCGTTTGGTGTGGCACCGGCTCTGGTTGCCTACAATTGGGGCCTGGCCGATTTAGGCAAATTCGGCTGGCTGGCTGCGTTTATTTTTGTAGCGTGCGCAGCACTGCGCCTGGCGCGCTTTAATGCCAACTTAAGTGTGACTGACGGCCGGTTTTTTCAGGGGTTGGCCAGCCCGGCAGCGGCTGCAATTATAGCCGGCATGGTTTGGACGGGTTCCATTTACGAAGTCGATGGCGATAATATCGGTTATCTTGTTGGCCTTATCACCATTATCACCGGTTTATTGATGGTAAGTAACTTCCGTTATCATTCATTTAAAGACTTAAACTGGCGTGACCGGGTCTCGTTTTTGACGATATTATGTGTGGTGCTGGTGTTTGTGGTTATTGCGGCGCGTCCGGCAGAGATGCTATTTGGTATCTTCTTTATTTATGCCTGCTCCGGCCCCGTTACCACAATTCGAAGTGTGCGCAAATTAAAGCTGGAACATGTGGTGGGTGATACCAACGACGCAGATTTTGCCGATGAGTTGCAAGAACGTAATGACGCGGTCAAGGTAAATGACGCTGATAATGAGCCTCGTGCCTGATTTGTCGTCATTGCGCTAAATTCGTTAACACGCTTGAGATTCTGACACCGCCACCCCATGTTGGGTGGCAACAATAAAAGTAAGGGCCCCCACTTGGCTGACATCCTGCAACAACGCCTGCATGCACTGGCGACTGAACAAAACATCGAGGCGGTAGTTGGGATAAAGCGGGGGATTGAGCGCGAAACCCTGCGAATTAACCAAAATGGCAGCCTGGCCCTGACTCCACACCCCAAAGGTTTAGGGGCTGCGCTGACGCACCCCTGGATCACAACTGACTTTTCAGAGTCGCTGCTTGAATTTATTACCCCTGCCACTGACAAAATAGAAACCACGCTGGCGCAACTGGCAGATATTCACCGTTATACCGTAAAACAATTAGGCGAAGAGCGGCTATGGCCGTCGAGCATGCCTTGTTTTATTGGCGAGGATACATTGATACCGCTGGCACAGTATGGTTCGTCTAATGTTGGCCGGATGAAGACGTTGTATCGCAAAGGCTTGCATAACCGATATGGCAGTATGATGCAGGCGATTAGCGGCGTGCACTACAACTTCTCATTACCGCACAGTTTCTGGGTGTTATATCAGCAGCAGCTTGGTGATCAGAGTACGTTGCAAGACTTTATCTCAGAGCAATATCTGGCACTTATCCGTAATTATAAGCGTCATGCCTGGCTTATCGTTTATTTGTTTGGTGCTTCGCCAGCGATGTGTAAATCGTTCTTAGCGGGCCGACAATCGCCTTATCCGTTTCAACAGTTAGGGAAAGGCACCTTATATCTGCCTTATGCGACATCTTTGCGGATGAGTGATTTAGGCTATACCAACAGTGCCCAGTCTAGTTTGAGTATCACTTATAACAATTTGCCTGAATACATTGCGGGATTGCACCAGGCGGTAAGCCAGCCCTCTGCGGAGTACCAAAATATTGGCGTTAAGCAAAATGGCGAATACCAGCAGCTTAACGGCAATGTGCTGCAGATAGAAAATGAATTTTACTCTACTATCCGTCCCAAGCGCACAACAGAGTCGGGTGAGCGTCCTACCTGTGCCCTGGCAAAACGCGGTGTTGAATACATAGAAGTACGGGCGCTTGATGTTAATCCTTTTAGCAGTATTGGCATTAGTGCTGAACAAATGCGCTTGCTGGATGTTTTTTTACTCTACTGTTTATTGCAGGAGAGCCCGACGCTTTCTGATGAACAACAAACCGTTACTGAGCGCAATCTACGCAAAGTCGTAACCGACGGCCGGCGGCTTAATCTGGAATTGCTGCAGGATGGCAACAGCCGGTTAATGCTGGACTGGGCTGAGGAAATTTTTGCCGATATGATGCCCATAGCAAAATGGTTAGATGAGGCATATAAAAGTAACGGCTATCAGGACGCATTAAAAAAATATTATGTTTGTTTGCTGGATCCGGCGCAAACGCTGTCAGGTCAGTTGTTGAACCAGTTACTGAGTACCCAGCAGGATAATGGTCATTTTATGTTGGCAAAAGCAGATGAGTATCTGGCGCAGCTTCAGAACGAAGACTATCAGTTTTACAACCCTGAAGCATTTACCAAAGCGGCAGCGGCATCAATTCTTGCTCAGCAACAGATTGAACAGCAAGACAGTCTGAGTTTTGACCAGTATATTGCCGAGTATTTTGCAGAAGTACCGGCTTGCAATTAACCTGTGTCAGCCAGATAGTATGCGGGGTAAGGATAAAAAAACGGCTGCCAGGTGGCAGCCGTAAAAGGAGGATCCAAGGGAATAACAAAAACTTGGTTTGCATCCTTGCAAGCTGTTAGAATCATCCCGATGAAAAAAGTTCAAATACCTCATAAACATGTAAAAAACATCCTTGTGCTAACCTTGGCGGCAGTGCTCAGTGGTTGCAGCACACCTCCACCAGAAAACACCTCAGATATCTGTGAAATCTTCAAAGAAAACCGCTCGTGGTATCATGATGCCGCCGCAGCCAGCGAAAAGTGGGGCATGCCAATTTCACTGCCAATGAGCATGATGTATCAGGAAAGTAGCTTTAAACATAATGCACGACCACCCATGCGCTGGTTTATTGGTTTTATTCCTTATGGTCGTGGTAGCTCAGCTTATGGCTACTCGCAGGCGAAAACGGTTACCTGGGATGAGTACGTTAAAGAAGCAGATCGCTTCTGGGCCAGTCGTGACAATTTTGCTGATGCCATCGACTTTATGGGGTGGTATATTGATAAAACCCACCGTTTAAATAAGGTTTCTAAGTGGGATGGTTATCATCAGTACCTTAATTATCATGAAGGTTGGGGCGGCTACCGCCGGGGTAGCTATAAAAACAAAGCGTGGTTGTTATCGGTAGCACGTCGGGTGGACGATCGGGCAAAGATGTATAGTGCTCAGCTGAAAAAGTGTGAAAAGGAGTTACAACGTGGCTGGTTATGGCGGCTGTTTTTCGGTTAACTGCGCCGCCGTTCAATTGATGTCATTGTACACGCGGCACAGCGTTAATGGTTTGGCTTTTTTGAAGTCGGTTTTTTAGGATTAACCAGCAGGCGAATAGTTTTAATCATATTGTCCTGCACATCAACAATTTCCATTGGATAGCCTGCCAGTTTGACACTTAACCGGCCCTGCGGAATTTCTTCCAGGTATTCGAGGATCAGGCCATTTAAGGTTTTAGGGCCGTCGGTAGGCAGGCTCATTTTCATTTCCCGGTTTAAATCCCGTAGGTTAATACTGCCATCTATTAAAAAGGTACCATCTGGCTGAGCCAGGATATCCTCATTGGCCTCCTCGGCAATATCCGTGGTAAATTCGCCGACGACTTCCTCTAGAATGTCTGCCAGGGTAACCAGCCCCTGAATATCGCCATATTCATCAACTACCAGGCCAATTCGGTCTTTGGCGCCCTGGAATTTCAGCAGCTGGGTATTGAGCGGCGTACCTTCCGGGATAAAATAAATTTCACTGGCCGCCCGCAGCAAGGACGCTTTAGTCAGTTGCTCTTTAATCAGCAGGCGCATGAGTTCTCGCGGGTGAACAAAACCAATGGCATCATCAATATTATCCCGGTACATCAGGATCCGGCTATATTGGAAGTTGGCCAGTTGCCGTTCAATATCTTTCCATTCATCATTTATATCGATACCGACAATCTCATTGCGCGGGATCATAATGTCTTCAACGGTAGCGTTTTCCAGGTCAAGGACGCCCACCAGCATATTCTGGTGCTGTTCCGGAATAAGCGCACCCGCTTCATATACCACGGTACGCAATTCTTCGGCGCTTAAACTATTGCCCTGATGTTTTTCCGGACTGACACCGAGCAGGTTCAGCAGGCCATTGGTCACTTTATTCAGTGCCCAGACAAAGGGATAGAAAACCTTCAGCAGCACTGATAATACGGCTGAGGTAGGCAGTGCTACTTTTTCAGGGTGTAAAGCCGCCAGCGTTTTTGGTGTTACCTCAGCGAAAATTAAAATAATCACAGTCAGGGCAATAGGCGCTATTGCCAGGCCATAATCGCCATATAATCTTACGCCGATAATAGTAGCGACTGTCGATGCAAAAATATTAACCAGGTTGTTGCCGATCAGGATCAGACCAATCAGGCGGTCGGGGCGCTTTAAAAGCCGACTGACCCGCAGTGCAGCCTTGTTTTTCTCATTAGTAAGATGTTTCAGACGGTAGGGGTTAACAGACATCATGCCTGTTTCAGAACCTGAGAAATAAGCAGAAAGCACAATAAGCACGCCTAAAATTATGAACAGCGTACTAGTCGATATGTCGTCCAAGAGCTAAATACCTTTATTGCCAAACATCAATTTGCATCTTAACAGCAGTTTAACGCCCGGCGCTATCAAAAACCGTTAATTTCAACCAAGCCTTTCAATTATCACCTCTTTAACAAAGCGACTGCCAAAATAAGCCAGAGTCAGTAAGCTGGTGCCTATAACGGTTAAGGTAATGGCGGTTCTGCCCCGCCAGCCCTTGCGGGCATGGCCCCAACACAGGCTTAGGAAAACCACAAAAGCCAGCGCACTGAGTACCGTTTTATGCAAATTGGCTTTACCCAGCCAGTTATCAATAAACAGCATGCCAATTAATAGTGCGATACCCAGTAACACGGTACCCGCTATTAACAGCCTGAACTGGATGGCTTCGGCCTGCATTAGCGGCGGCAAATACTGGCTTACCGGGGTAATATCTTTTTGCTTAAGCCTGGCGCTGATGTAGCTGACCTGAAAAGAATACAAGGTTGCCATGGTAAGCACCACATAAGCCAGAAAAGCGATAGTGATATGTACCAGCAAACTGATGTTTTGTTCAAAGTGATGCAGCTGTAAATCCTGAGGAGTCAGGAGCATAGCGAGTTGCATCAGTGCCGCAAAGCCATACACCACTGGTAACAACAGTACTGTGGGCGTGCGCAGTGCGGTAACGGTAACTGCGACGGTAACCAGCCAGCACACCAGAGAGCTGACGTTCATTAAACTGAAATTCTGACCTTCGGGAGTAAACAAGGTCTGGGTCAGCGCCAGCATATGCAGCACCAACCCCACCATGCCTGCACTGAACATTAATTTGAAATGAGGGCCTTTTGGGTGAAATAACCGCAGCAATACTGAGCCTGTCGCCAGCAAGTAGGCCGCTAAAGCGAAAAGAGGAAGCAGTCCGGTCATTATTAACAATCCTGTTTTTCAGTGTGTTGACTATTGTAGGGTAACTGTTTGCTTAAGCCCAGCAGTTCTGGGTAGCCACTTTAGCACGTGATAAGCGGCTGACGTAACACTCTGGCTGCGTTATAATCGCTGCAATAAATGAATACGGGTAATAAAAATGTTTGAGAACCTGTCCGATCGGTTAAGTAAAACCTTAAAAAATATCAGCGGCCGCGGCCGGCTGACGGAAGACAATATTAAAGACACCCTGCGCGAAGTTCGGATGGCCTTGCTTGAAGCCGACGTTGCTTTGCCGGTAGTTCGTGATTTCGTTGCCAATGTAAAAGAGCGCTCTGTTGGGCTGGAAGTCAGTAAGAGCCTGACGCCGGGTCAGGAGTTTCTGAAAATCGTTCGCAAAGCGCTGGAAGAAGCGATGGGCGAAGCCAATGAAGAGTTGACACTAAACACGCAACCACCAGCGGTAGTACTGATGGCTGGCCTACAGGGTGCCGGTAAAACCACGTCTGTCGCCAAGCTAGCGAAGTTTTTAAAGGAACGCAAAAAGAAAAAAGTACTGGTGGTATCTGCTGATATATACCGGCCCGCGGCCATTAAGCAGCTGCAAACCCTGGCGGCAGATGTTGGCGTCGAATTTTTTCCCAGCGATTTAACCCAGCAGCCGGTTGCTATAGTTAACGCGGCAATAGCGCATGCCCGTACCCGGATGTTTGATGTATTGCTGGTGGATACTGCCGGCCGTTTGCATATCGACAGCGATATGATGGACGAAATTAAAGCCTTGCACAGCGCGGTAAAACCGATAGAAACGCTGTTCGTCGTCGATGCCATGACCGGCCAAGATGCCGCTAATACGGCCAAAGCGTTTAATGAAGCATTGCCACTTACCGGGGTTATTTTAACCAAAACAGACGGTGATGCCCGCGGTGGTGCGGCGTTATCTATTCGCCATATTACTGGTAAGCCTATTAAGTTTTTAGGTACTGGTGAAAAAACCGATGCGTTAGAGCCGTTCCATCCGGATCGGATAGCCTCGCGCATTTTAGGTATGGGCGATGTGCTTAGCTTAATCGAAGATTTGGAACAAAAAGTCGATAAAGATAAAGCGGCGAAAATGGCTCAGAAGATGATGAAAGGCAAAGGCTTTTCATTAGAAGATTTTCGGGAGCAGCTGGTACAGATGCGCAGCATGGGCGGCATGATGTCAATGATGGATAAGCTGCCGGGCATGAAAAACCTGCCGGCCGGCGCTGCCGGTCAACTGGATGATAAACAGTTTGTGCGGATGGAAGCCATTATTAACTCAATGACCCCGAAAGAGCGCAATTACCCGGACTTACTGAAAGGCTCGCGCAAAAAACGAATTGCCGCAGGTTCTGGCTGCCAGGTGCAGGATATCAACAAGTTGCTTAAACAATTTATGCAGATGCAGAAGATGATGAAGCAGATGTCCGGTAAAGGCGGCATGATGAAAATGATGCGCGGCATGGGCGGCAAACTGCCACCGGGGATGTTACCCCCGCGCTAAATAAGGCAACGGAGGCGCTGTAAAGCCTGAAATGCCTTGCATTTGCAGCAAAAATCCGTACAATGCAGCAGCCCTTCAGTCTGACTGGGGGCTTTATTATTTTTTAAAACCTGAACGATTATTTTTAGAGGACGGTATGGTAACTATTCGTTTACAACGTGGTGGCGCGAAAAAGCGTCCATTTTACCAAGTTGTGGTAGCGGACAGCCGTTTTGCTCGTGACGGCCGCTTTATTGAGCGCGTGGGTTTCTTTAACCCAATCGCTGGCGGTACTGAAGAGAAACTGCGTCTGGACCTGGAGCGTGTTGATCACTGGGTAGCACAAGGTGCTGCATTAAGTGACCGCGTTGCAAACCTGGTAAAAACCGCTAAGAAAGCAACTGCTTAATTAGCAAATTGGTGTGGAGTAGTAACCTTGAGTGACAAAGACGACAAAGACTTAGTTGTCCTTGGTAAGTTTGGTGCCGTATACGGCATTAATGGCTGGCTTAAGGTGGTTGCTTACACTGATATCCCGGAAGGGATCTTTGACTACACACCCTGGCAAATTAAATTGCAGGGTAACTGGCTACCGGTGCAGGTTGCAAGCTGGAAGCGCCATAGCAATGGCCTGATAGCGAAGCTGGACGGCATTAGTGATCGGGACATCGCTCAGCGTTATGTTAACGCTGAAATAGCGGTAACGTCGCAGGCGCTGCCTTCATTAGAAGATGGCGATTATTACTGGAAAGACCTGATGGGGCTGGCAGTAGTAAACGAAGCGGGTTATCACTTAGGTGAAGTCTCGGACATGATGGAAACAGGCTCGAACGACGTTATTGTTGTTAAAGCCAACCGAACAGATGCATTTGGTAAAAAAGAGCGTTTGTTGCCGTTTTTAACCGATACAGTGGTCAAAAGCGTCAACCTGGCTGAAAAGCGAATTATTGTTGACTGGGACCCGGCGTTTTAATGCAGGAAAACTCTAAACTCTGGGTTGGCGTAATTACGTTATTTCCAGAGATGTTTGATGCAATAAAGCAATATGGGGTAACCGGCCGTGCAGTAAAGCAGGGCATTATGCAGTTAGATTGCTGGAACCCGCGGGATTTTACCACGGACAAGCATCGAACTGTTGATGACCGGCCTTATGGCGGTGGTCCGGGCATGTTAATGATGGTTCAACCCTTAACCGAAGCAATTCGGGCAGCCAAGCAGGCTGCTGGGGGCAAGGTTCATACCATCTATTTATCGCCGCAAGGCCGTAAGTTAGATCAACAAGGTGTGGCTGAGCTGGCCACGCACGACAAGCTGCTATTAGTAGCTGGCCGTTACGAAGGCATTGATGAGCGCGTAATTGAAAGCGAAATTGACGAAGAATGGTCAGTGGGTGATTACGTGTTAAGTGGGGGCGAGTTGCCGGCGATGACTCTGATTGATGCAGTTTCTCGCTTAGTACCTGGTGTACTGGGGCACGACTTATCTGCAGCGCAGGATTCATTTTCTGAAGGCTTGCTGGATTGTCCGCATTATACCCGGCCTGAGGTGTTAGCCAATAAACAGGTGCCGTCAGTTTTGCTGAGCGGTAACCACGAAGAAATCAGACGCTGGCGTTTGAAACAGGCCCTGGGAAGGACCTGGTTACGACGGCCAGATATATTAAAACCCCTGGCTCTGACTAAGGAGCAACGCAAATTACTGGCTGAGTTTCAACAGGAACACCAGGCGTTGCAGCAGCAAGATAGTTAATTCCAGGTAAAGTGAGATTGTTATGAGCAAAGTTAGCCAAAACATTATCAAAATGCTTGAAGATGAGCAGTTGAAAAAAGACGTTCCAGCGTTCGCGCCGGGCGACACTGTTGTAGTTCAGGTAAAAGTAACAGAAGGCGACAAAAGCCGTCTGCAGGCATTTGAAGGCGTGGTTATCGCTAAGCGTAACCGCGGTCTTCATTCAGCCTTCACCGTCCGTAAAATTTCTAATGGCGAAGGTGTTGAGCGTGTATTCCAGACGCACAGCCCGCTGGTAGACAGCATCACCGTTAAACGTCGTGGTGCGGTTCGCCGTGCTAAGCTTTACTACTTACGCGATCGTTCAGGTAAATCAGCGCGTATCCGCGAAAAGCTTAACTAAGCAAACCTTAAAGGCCGGCTTTTGCCGGCCTTTTTATTATGTCATCTATGCAGCCGCCCCTTACCGAACCCGTACTCCAGTTGTTACAAAACCAACTGGCCAGCCTGATCCTTTCTGTCATACCTGATGCGCCAGAGCGCAGCCTGACTGAGCAGTACTTGCTGTCGCGCTTAGGGCTCAAATTAACCAGTGACGCTGAACTAAGTCCTGATCTGCAACGTTTTCAGCAACATTTTGTGTTGTATCATTTGCTGTATCGGTTGCAATCAGAATGGCATAGTGCAAATACAGGTTTTCTGAGCATTGGCCTGGCGAAGGTTACCCTGCTTAACACCAGCCACGAGGCTATTACTGCCCTGGCAGAGCACGATGGCAACCGCAGTCGGGCTGAATACTACAGTAATTGGCAAAACTTCTATGCGATGAGCGAGCAGCTGCTCGATAACTACCTGCGGCAGTTTTGGCAGCATTTTAGTAAAGGCGCAGTAACTGATACCACGTTATCGGTGCAACAGGCACAGCAACTATTAAAATTAGTGCCGGGTTTTAGTCTGGCACAGTTAAAAAAAGCATATCGAACTCAGGCTCTGCTATTTCATCCGGACCGGGCAGATGGTCATACCGAAAAATTCAGACAAATTCAGCAGGCTTATCAGCAGTTACTGCGACAATTCCATTAAATCGTATTATTTCGTATTAAATAGTTTACGGCAAATTCCTTGTCAAAAAATCTCACTTATCTTGTATTTATTGGCCTGCAGCGGGTTGACGCTGCCAGCCAAGATCTTTACTATGCATAAATCGTATTTAATTAATTACGTGCTGTAATATTAAGTTTACATCAAGGCGTCTGACCAGTGTTCTTGTCGTTTTTATCTATGCTTAATCACCAGCACAACAGCCCACCCATGGAGATAGCATGAGCCAGATTGTCGATGATTTAAGAATAGTGGCGACCAAGCCACTAAGCCCACCGGCGGTAATGAAAAAAGTATTGCCATTATCAGAGCAGGGGGCTGATTTTGTTGCCCGCGCCAGGGCCGATATTGCCAATATTGTCCATGGCCGCGATAAGCGCTTATTGGTCGTTACGGGGCCCTGTTCTATTCACGATCCGGTGGCAGCCATTGAGTACGCTACTAAGTTGAAAGCCTTGCAGGAGCAATATATCGACAGTTTATATATTGTAATGCGGGTGTATTTTGAAAAACCCCGTACTACTGTCGGCTGGAAGGGCTTTATTAATGATCCGCACCTGGATGATTCATTTGATCTGGAAACCGGCTTAACCTGGGGCCGCGAGCTATTGCTTAAAATGGTCGACATGGAACTGCCCACTGCCACTGAAGCGCTGGATCCAATCAGCCCGCAATATTTATCTGATCTTATCAGCTGGGCGGCGATTGGTGCCCGCACGGTAGAGTCGCAAACTCACCGGGAAATGGCCAGTGGTTTATCCATGCCGGTTGGCTTTAAAAATGGCACCGACGGTAATTTAAATGTGGCGTTAAACGGCTTGCAGTCGGCGGCCAGTGGCCATAGCTTTATCGGGATTAATCAGCGCGGCGAAGTAAGCTTAGTACAAACAGCCGGTAACCCTGATGGCCATATTATTTTGCGCGGCGGTGTTAAGCCTAACTACGATGCAGACAGTATTAATGCCGCGTTAGCCGAGTTAAATAAATTAAAATTACCGCATGGTATTGTGGTGGATTGCAGTCATGGCAACTCGAATAAAGATCATAATCGGCAGCCTGCCGTTGCTGAGGCGGTGTTATCACAGCGTCTGGCTGGTACCGAAGCCATTATTGGCATCATGCTCGAAAGCCACCTGTTTGGCGGCCGGCAAAATTTAGTTGATGGTAAGGCTGAGCATTATGGTGTGTCGGTAACTGATGCCTGCATTGACTGGGAAACGACTACAGAACTGTTAGCCAGTTTGCACCAGCAAATGCAACGTCCGGTGGCAGCGGCCTAGCATGGATAAACAACAACAGGCGCAGCAGCAGTTAGCGCCGCTGCGAACCCAAATTGATGCTATTGATAGCCAACTGGTGCAGCTACTGGCAGAGCGGGCTAAGGTCACTGCGCAAGTTGGTAAAGTAAAGCAACAGTTTGCACTGCCGGTATATGTGCCCGAGCGTGAGCAATTGCTGCTAAGTGCCAGGCGCGAGCAGGCACTGGCAGAGCAAGTGTCACCTGAGCTGGTAGAAGATGTGCTGCGCCGGATCATGCGAGAGTCTTATGCTACCCAGGAAAATCATTTCGTCTGTTGTCGGCCTGGTGGCGGTAAAGTTGTGGTGGTAGGTGGCGCAGGTGCGCTGGGCCAGCGCTTTGTTAGTTTATTTCAGCGCTCTGGCTATCAGGTGGTGGTGCTGGAGCAGGCCGACTGGCCAACTGCCACAGCATTATGCGCTGATGCTGCTTTGGTAATGATCGCCGTGCCCATTACTTTGACCGAACAGGTCATTAGCCAGCTACCTGCATTGCCGGATACCTGCGTGCTGGCTGACATTACCAGTATTAAGCAGCAACCCTTATCCGCTATGTTAGCAAAACACCCTGGCCCAGTGGTTGGGTTGCACCCAATGTTTGGTCCCGATATTACTAACCTGGTAAAACAGGTGGTGGTGGTGTGTGATGGCAGGGCAGAGCAGCAATATCAGTGGTTATTGCAACAGCTGCGGGTATGGGGCGCTGAGCTGGCCAGCCAGAGTGCCTTTGAGCATGATAAAGCAATGCAACTTATTCAGGCAATGCGCCATTTTTCATCACTGGTATACGGTAGCCATTTAGCCGAAGAGCAAGCTGATCTCAGTCAGCTGCTGCAGCTAAGCTCACCCATTTACCGTTTAGAGTTGGCAATGGTAGGGCGCTTGTTTGCCCAAAACGCCGAGCTGTATGCCGATATTATGTTGTCATCTTCTGATGTTTCAGCGCTGCTTGAGCGCTACCAACAGCGCTTTAGCGAACTGCTGCAATTGCTGAAAAACCAGGACAAAGCCGGGTTAATGGCCGAATTTGCCAAAGGTCAGCAATTCTTTGGCGAACTGGCCAGCGAGTTTCTGCAAGAAAGTAAGCAGTTACTTCAGAAAGCAGCCGATAGCCGCAGTTAGCTGTATAATTGCTTACTCTCCATGCGCTTTTAGTTAATCTAACTGTGCTTGCCCCAGCTGATAATAATCGTAAATCAGCTGCCAGGCATGCTCAGGGGTGTCGGCAAATTGAATAAGCTCTAAATCCTGCGGGCTGATTAAACCTTCTTCTGCCAGCATGTCGAAGTTAATCAGTCTTTGCCAGAAGGCTTTATCGTACAAAATAACTGGTACTCGTTCGGCTTTTTTAGTTTGAATAAGGGTCAGGGTTTCAAACAACTCATCTAAGGTGCCAAAACCGCCGGGGAAGGCTACCAGGGCCCGGGCGCGCTGTAAAAAATGCATTTTACGAATAGCAAAATAGTGAAACTGAAAACAGAAGTGTGGGGTGATGTAAGGGTTCGGGTTTTGCTCTTTGGGCAGCACAATATTTAAACCTATGCTCTCACCACCTGCGGCCATCGCGCCGCGGTTGGCCGCTTCCATCACGCCGGGGCCACCACCGCTGATAATCATTAACGCGCTGTCCTGATGCTTATTGCTATGCTCAGTAAC
Source organism: Arsukibacterium sp. (assembly GCF_041616895.1). Lineage (GTDB taxonomy): Bacteria > Pseudomonadota > Gammaproteobacteria > Enterobacterales > Alteromonadaceae > Alishewanella. Next base: position 20,259 of record NZ_JBFJPY010000012.1, on the reverse strand, counting down.
CAACTGCGAAAACTGCTGCGATGCTAAATAGTATTCACTGTTTTTAAGGTTGCGCTGCGCCAGCTTAAAAGCTTGTTGCAACGCCATATTGTCTGGCTCTTTTGTCAGTGCTTGTTCGGCTTGCAGCAGATTAGTCTGCGCCTGCTCAGGCGCCAGAAAACGGGCGCTGCCAAATACCACTATGGTGGCTTTAACGCCATGTTGCTCTAACACCAGCTGTGGCTTCAGATATTCCAGCTGCAAGCGGACATGGCGTAAATCGTCCTGCATTAAAAAGTCGTTGTCAGCAAATGCCAGCTTGTAAGAGTCTTGATCCTGCAGCTTACTAATGGCTGCCCGCGATTCTTCAGCTGAAGTGAAATGACGTTTATATAGGTTATGGGCGTCTGACATCGGGGCTCCTGTAACGTGGTTATTACCACATACTCACACTATGTTTGATATAGACTAATCTTTTAGCAAGCAAGTTGCGATATAAAAACAGCTACACTGCAAAGGGAGAAAAATATGTCTGTCGCCAACTTAACCTTTTTAGGCGCTGCCGGTCAGGTTACCGGTTCTTGCTATCTGATTGAACATAACCAGCAAAAGATTCTGCTGGATTGCGGCATGACCCAGGGTGCCGATCAGGTGCGGGAGTGGCATAAATTCCATTTTGCGTTTAAACCCAAAGAAATAGATTTAGTCATTTTATCCCACGCCCATATTGATCACAGTGGTTTGTTGCCCCTACTGGTAGCGAAAGGCTTTAAGGGTAAAATAATTTGTACGCCAGGTACCGCTGAATTGCTACCAGTCCTGCTAAAAGACTCGGTAGGCCTTTACTTAAAAGATTTAGAGTGGCAAAACAAAAAAGCTGCTCGTGCTGGCAAGAAGCAGCACGATCCGGTGATGACAGTCGCTAATGCTGAACGGGTTAGTGCGCTGTTGCAACCCTTGGCCTATCGCAAACGGCTGGTGCCGTTACCGGGGCTAGAGCTGGAGTTTGCCGATGCGGGCCATATTCTGGGTTCGGCTATTGTCGAGCTTTGGATTAAAGGCAACCAGGCCATGCGCAAGTTGGTATTCTCTGGCGATTTAGGTAACCCGGCTACCGTGCTGATGTATGATCCCAGTGAAATCGATAAGGCAGATATAGTGTTGCTGGAAAGCACCTATGGTAATCGCAATCATCAACCTCTGGAGGATACCATTGAGGAATTTGCTAACGCCCTGGCACAGGCGGATAAGGAAGGCGGCAATGTGTTTATTCCGGCTTTTGCACTCGGACGCTCGCAGGAAGTATTGTATTACCTGGCATTGTTACACCACCAGGGCCGGTTAAAGCAGCGGGCAATATTTCTGGATAGCCCAATGGCCATCAGTATCACCAAGATTTATGATGACTACCTGCACGCGTTGGATCAGGCCGATTTAAATAAGATAGGCGCCAAACGCAGTTTGCAACAATTACTGCCAATGTTAAAGCTGACGCCAAAAGTTGAAGATTCAATGGCGATTAACCGGGTAACCAATGGCGCAATCATTATTGCCGGCAGTGGTATGTGCAACGGTGGTCGTATCGTGCATCACTTTAAACATAATCTGTGGAAAAACACTAACCACCTTATTTTTGTTGGCTTTCAGGCGCGGGGCACTTTAGGCCGGCGCCTGGTTGATGGGGAAAAAAGGGTGAAAATGTTTGGTCAGGATATTGTAGTAAAAGCCAAAGTGCATACTATTGGCGGATTCTCAGCGCATGCCGGCCAGAGCGAGCTGCTCGATTGGGCTAAAGCCATTGGCGGGCAACCGCAATTTTATCTGGTGCACGGTGAGCCTGAAGCGCAGCTGGCCTTGCAGGAAAAGTTAAAGCAGCTCGACATCAACGCGCTGATCCCGGCAAAGGGCGATACTATTAGTCTGTAACTGATAGTTTATAACTGCTAGTTTGTCACTATGCCGACTTAGCCATTGGCAATTCGTGGTCAGGCGGTACAATGCCAGTAACATGTTAATTAAGGATGGCTATGAAACGGATCGCGTTAACTGCATTACTTTTAAGCTTTGGATTAAATGCACAACCCGGACAATCAACAGCAATACCAACGGATCTGCAGCAGCAGGTTACTGCACTGTGGCAGCAACAGCAGTTTGCGGCAGCCAAAGTACTGCTGGCCGATAAGGTAAATCGCAAAACCAAAGATGCCTGGTTGTTAGCAGCGCTTGGACGCAGTGAACTTGAGCTTGGGCAACTTGAGGTGGCGGAAGAGTTGCTGGCTAAAGCGGTAAAAATTGAATCGGACAACGGCCGTTATCAGTTCTGGTATGGCAGAGCCAGTTGCGATAGTGCGCAACAAGCCAGTATGTTCAGTGCGCTGGGTTATGCCAAACGCTGTCGTAAAGCGTTTGAACAGGCTTTGCAGATTGAGCCTGATAACTCTGCTTACTTAAAAGCCTTGGGTAAATATTATGCGCAGGCCCCGAGTATTGCCGGCGGTGACAAAGAACAAGCCCTTACCATTGCGGCCAGATTAGCTGCACAAGATCCGCTGCAAGGTCAGCTGTTACAGTTGGAAGTGCTGTTTAGCGCAGAAGATAGCGCAGCAGCAGAGCAGTTTGTACAGAATAGCGAGTTGTTGCAAAGTCGGCCCGAACCTTATTTTATGCGGGGTATAAAACTGGCGCAAAGCCGGGATTACCTTGGGGCAATGGCACAATTTAGTAAAGCGAGTGAGAAACGGGTAGAGGATGAAGGCGGTCAGCGCAGCCGCCTGCTGGCCTTGTATCAGTTGGGACGGGCGAGCGTTCTGGCGAAAACAGAACCGCAACAGGGTATTGCAGCGCTGACTGAATTTTTAGCTGATGGCCGGATGAATGACTTTAACGACTGGGCGCAATTCCGGTTAAGCCAGCTATACCTGGCGCAGGATCAGCGCGCACAGGCCGAAGCCATTTTAACGCCATTGCTGGCCAGTACTACCGATGACAATCTAAAATCTGAAATTAAAAAAATTCTATAACGTGACACAGCAAACAAAATGGGGCTGAACTAGTGGCGGCGAAATTGGGTGGTATTCATCATGTGGCAATTATTTGCAGTGATTATAAGCGCAGCAAAGCCTTTTACACGCAGCTGCTTGGGCTGAAAATACTGGCTGAAAACTACCGGGAACAACGCGACTCCTGGAAGCTGGATTTACAATTGGCCGATGGCAGCCAACTGGAGCTGTTCAGCTTTCCAAACCCGCCACCACGGCCCAGTAAGCCCGAGGCGCAAGGTTTACGCCATCTGGCATTTAAAGTGGATAAGCTGAATGATTTTGTTGCGTACTTAACCGCTAATGGAGTTAGCGTAGAGCCGGTGCGAATAGATGAGTTTACCGGCAAAGCGTTTACCTTTTTTCAAGATCCGGATGGTTTGCCACTGGAGCTTTATCAGTAATAGCACAGGAGATTATATGGCATTACAACTTATTCCACTTATTAAAGTGTTGGGGCCATACCTCACCACCATTGCAACCACTGCCATTCCCGCTTTTACTGCTAAGCCTGCAGAAACCAAAACTGATCCAGTGCAAGCTCAGCAAATCAGTGAACTGCAGCAAGCCGTAACAAGAAATGCTGAGTCATTGCACACGCTGGCGGAACAGTTACAAAAAGTGATAGCCCTGGCTGAACACGCATCAGCCGAAGCTGAGCGGCAGATCAAAACTTATAAATTGTTAGTTATCAGCAGCACTTTGGTGTCCGTCGCCGCCATCGTGCTGGCGGCATTTAGTTTAGCCAACTGATCAGCCATTACAGTTGGTTGTTGCTAACCTGGGTTGGTTCAATATCTTCACTGGGATAGCAGCCTAATACTTTGACGAACTTTGTTATGTTATTCAGCTCTTCCAGGGCGCGGGTCATGGCGTAATCTGCCAGGTTGGCAAACACATCGACGTAGAACATTTCTTCCCATGGGTTGCCCGGAATCGGCCGCGACTCCAGCTTGGCCATACTGATACCGTGTTGTTTTAACACCAATAATGCTTCAACCAGTGCCCCGGGTTGCTGACCGGTATACATAATAAACGTTGTTTTCGCCGGTATCGCCTTAGCAACCACCACCTGTTTACGGGCGACCACAATAAAGCGGCTGACATTATCTTTCTGGTTAGCCAGATCCCGGGCCAGCACTTCAAGCCCATATAACTGGCCACCTTCTTCACCGCCGATAGCAATAACGGTGGGGTCCTGCAACGCTTTTACTTTAGTGAACGCTGCTGATGAACTGTCGCAATAATCAATTTTGACATTAGACAGCCCCAACAAGTACTGGCTGCACTGGGCAATGACCTGAGGGTGAGCACATACCTGACGCACCTTACTAAGCTCGGCGCCTGCGATGCCAAGTAAACAGTGAGCAATAGGGTGGGTTAACTCACCCACGATAGACAATCGGGTATGCTGCAATAAGTCGAATACTTCGTTAATTGAACCTGACGAAGTATTTTCGATGGGTAGCAGCGCATAGTCGGCGTGGCCGGTTTCAACTGCCTGGACAATTTCATTGAAACTGTCGCAGCCAAGCTCGATAATTCGCTCTGCTCTGCGGGTAAAGTACTTTTGCGTGGCCCAGTAACTGTAAGAACCTTGCCCGCCTAAAAAAGCTACCCGCACGCTGGGACCATTTTCGCCATTCAGCTGGCCTTGCACTTTGGCTTGTTGCTGTAATACTGAGTCTTCAATAATCACATGGTAAATTCGGGTCACGTACTGGGCGTCTATCCCTAATTCTTTGCCCTGTGCGATCAACGACAGCAGCAACGTCTGCTCCCGTTTCTGGTCACGAATGGGTTTGTTCTGGCTTAATTTTGCCTCAGCCACTTTTAACGCCAGTTCGCGTCGCTTCGCCAGCAACTGCAATAATTGCTGATCAGTATTGCTAATTGCCTGGCGAATATCGTCAAGTTCCATGATTCATCCTTTAAAAACATACATTAAGTATTATCGGCAGCTGTAACCGTTTAAACGCAAAAAAAAACCTCCCAGTCGGGAGGTTTCTTGCCATTTGTGCACGCACGGCCAGTTACCTCCCCTATGGGGTGGTAAAGCTAAAAAAACCGAGCGGCCGATTATATGCGTTCATGGTCGTACAGTAATCCGTCTGGATGGCTAAAGTCAAGCATCAGGAACTAACCTTAACTGATATTTTTTCGGGCCTGGTAAAAAAGGCAAAGCGACTTCATTCAGCCAGTACTGATGATCAGCCCGGTAAAAAGGAGATAACGGGTGTCCAGACTGGCCTGAAGGGATGGTAAGAATACCATCTTGTTCCTGGCCGGGTGCGACGACCATGCGTTGTGACTGACCAAACGAGGGCAACTGGACCCGAGGCATATGGCGATCGCCCGCAAATTCTGAAGCCGGCATGTTGAGCCAGTCACCGAGCACTGGAATGGCATTGCTTAACGGATGGTTAATTTTTGCCTGATTGTGCAGTCCCCAGCGACTTGCCTGAACACTGCCATGCTGTTGCTCCAGTAGCTGCTTGCTGTTAAGCACGGCCTTAAGCAGTAATTGCGACCAGTCAGTGAATTCGGCTGGCAGGGTGTCGGCACGACGAGCCTGTAGCATAGCCCAGGCAGGGGTTTCTAGGGAGTATTTTAAATAGGCACTGCGGCTACTGTGTTGCTCCAACAGGGCTGATAGTGGTTGGAACAGCAGCTCAATCGTTTGTTGACGAAATTGCTGCACCAGGGTGTAGCCGATATCATCAGGGGCGGCATAGCGGCTGCTTTGGCTCAGAAGTAAACGATACTCTGTCAGCTGGTGGTTAGCAGTAACTTCCGGGGTTAGCACATCAAGCAGCAATTGCTGCCAACGACTTAAAAACAGCGCCCGGTTATCCAGTTGAATGTTATGCAGTGCCTGTTCATCTAACGGGCGCTGACTAAGCAAACTATTGCGTATTTGCTGACCGCGGGCACCCAAGTCATAGCCGCCATTGCCTAGCAAATTATACGCATCGCCACCGACACTGCGGGCGTTCGCGGTCCACAATACGCCCGCTTCCGGGTTCACTATTTTAGGGTACTGCTCAGCACTGAGGTTAGCTGACCAGCTGTGTTTGCCATCACTCCAGTCCTGCGCAGTGTCCCAGTCGCTTAGCTTTCGGGCAGGTAGCGGCCCCAGCGGTGTCCAGCCAATATTACCCGCTTTGTCAGCAACCAGCATATTCTGAGTGGGTATACCCGTTATTGGCCCAAGCGCCAGCGCCTGCTCGGTACTTTTGCTGTTTTCCAATTGCAATAAATTAAAATTAACCGCGCTGTCATCATAGGCAACCCAGCGCAGCGCAAAGGTTTGTTTACCATAGGTGATAACCGGCCCCCACTGCGTTTCCTGCAATTGCAGCGGGTAATCTTCGTTATCTTTAATGCTAATGGTTTGATAGTAATGCTGTAATGGCTGCCAGCCTTGTGCAGTTAAATAGGATTTGCCGTCGTCTGATAATTGCAACTTAATTAAATCGTGCCAGTCTGCGGTACTGTTGGTAAAGCCCCAGGCGATATGACCATTACTGCCGACCACAATGGCGGGGGCCCCGGCCAGGCTTAAGCCTGTTACCTGTTGCCAGTTACCGTCATTGCGCCAGTTTAATTGCACTTTATACCAGGTGCCGGGCGCTCTTATGGTTAAATGCATGTCATTGGCCACGATGGCGTTACCATGACGCGTTAGCCGGCCCATTACTGCCATATTATTGCTACCCAAATCGGCACTGTCTTTTGGCGTGCAGGCGCTACACGTTGCAGTACGCCGTAATATTTCCGGATACGGGCTGTCAGGTAGGGCGATAGTTGTAACTTCTGAGCCATCAATAGCCGCTTGCCAATCACTGCTATGCTGTTGTAAAAACTGATACCAGTCTGCCGGTATGGCCTCGTGCAATATCGTCATAGCATACTCATCACGACCTAATTTCCCCTGCAGCTCCAGATACATATTATAAATAACCAGCAGTGAGTCAGTTTCCTGCCAGGGGGCAGGTTTGCTTCCCAGCAAGGTGTATTCGAAAGGCGCGGTAGTTAATGAAGCCAGGCCATCATTCACCCCGCGGCTGTACGCGCTAAGAAGTTGCACATCGACGGCTGAAAATGCGGCGAGTGCGGCGGTAGCCCGCTCGGCAAAACGGTGTCGACGCCGCTCGATGTCGGTGGCTAATGCCCGTTTACCAAATAATTCTGCTAAATTACCTGCGGCACTGCGCCTGGCCAGATCCATCTGAAAAAAACGCTCCTGAGCATGAGCAAAACCCATGCCGTACGCGGCATCATTCCGATCGGCGGCGCTGACTGTGAGGTAACCAAGCGCATCACGGTCCAGTGTTACCGGATTAGCTACTGCGGCATGATACTCGCCCTGATACTGGGGTAAACTCAGCCGTAGCCAGAAGTAGCCTGCCAGCACTATTGCCATACTTACCAGCACCAGGGTAAGCAGTAGCCATTTCATTCCTTTCATCAACGTGATCCGTTATCATAAAATCAAAAGGTTAGAATAGCAGGAGCGATCCGAATGGCGCAAAAAATAAAAGTATGGGATAGCGCAGTACGGTTTTTTCACTGGGCTATGGTGCTACTGGTTGCCGGTCTGTGGTACAGCGGCAATGAAGGGTATATTGCACTGCATCAGTTATTTGCTTATAGCCTGGCATCACTCATTATTGCCCGGATAGGCTGGGGAATATGGGGTAGTGAAACTGCCAGGTTTAGCAAGTTTGCCGCGACGCCTGGCGCAGCAATACGCTATTTACGGCATGCTAAACCAGTGGTAGGCCACAACCCGGCCTCGTCTTATATGATTTTCACTTTGCTAGCATTACTGACGCTGCAAATGATCAGTGGCCTGGCAACCTTTGATAACAGTTATATGAGTGACGGCCCATTGGTTGCAATATTGCCAGCCTATTGGGTCGACCTGGCATCGACTGTTCATCAGTATAATATTGACGTTATTTTAATCCTGACCACACTTCATGTGTTTTTTGCGCTCTGGCACAGCTGGCGCTACGATAATGTCATTAAAACCCTGTTCACCGGCAACACCACCAATGACGATGCCAGACAACCTAACATGCGCAGCAGTTGGAGCTTCTTTGTGTTGTTGCTGGTGTTGTTACTGTTATTGTATTACTGGCAGGGGCGGGTGTTAGTGGCGCTACTATGAAGCAGCGCCACAGCAACAATAAAATTACTCTTTATAATTGTCGTGGCAGGCTTTGCAGTTACGGGCAAAGTTCCCAAAAGCTTTGCGAACTTCATTTTTATCACCTGATTGCGCGGCGCTTTGCAGCAAGTTGGCATCAGCTGCCAGCTTCTCGCCACGCTCCAGAAAGTCATCCAGATTCTGCCAGATGTCGGCTTTGGCATCACCACCACCTTGTTCGGTGCCGCTTACCTGAAAGGCTTCCCAAGGTAAGGTGGTGACTAATACCAGAGCGTCAGCACGCTTTTGAACCCGAGCGGCGTCGTATGTCACTTCGCCTTTAATCATTTCATTGATATCGGCCATATTATGACGAATCAGCTGAAAGGCAGCCTGACGGTATTTCACTGCATCGTTGGCATCGGTAAATGCTGTTGCAGCAGCTAATGGTGTGGATATGATAAGGGCAGTAAGGCCAGCAAGTAAGGCTTTTTTCATTTGTTCGTTCTCTTTTGTTGGTTTTGCGTGCAATAATGTTGAGGTATTTGCAAAAGTAATCAGCTAGAGTCTGTTGTACCAGAGTGAATTTATTATAACAATAGCAAGGTCGCTCCATTGAAGGATGTAAACACGACAAAACCAACAGGGATGAACTCACTGGGCCTGAAGTTCTCAGTGGTAGCGTTTCTTGCCATTCTGGTAGCAGGACTGGTTTTTGGGTACGCTGTTGTCTTGTTGCAGGAGCAAGCCCTGTTCGAACAACAGCAGGCTGCCGTGCAGCGCACAGCAAAAAACTATGCGCGCCAGTTAGACGCTCGCCTGGATCATAAAGAAAAGTCGGCCATCTTAGCCAGTCAGGTGCTCAGCCGTTACCTGACAGATAACGCCCGTGCGTCGGGCACTATTCCGCGCGCCGGTCGTGACAACATTATTCGCCAGCAAGACAGTTTCTCCGCTGCGGCAATACCCGCTGCTAACCTGAAATCTGATGCCTCTGCCGTATTCAGCCACAGTCAGCTTATCTGGCAGCAGTTAGCACCTTTTATGTTGGAAGAGTTCTCTCGCTTCTATTTTGTCAGCAAACACCAGTTTATCCGGGTTGCACCGGCGGCGATGTTACAACCATTGACGCCAGAACATAACCTGCATACAGATTTGTATTATCTTGAGGCAACGCCTGAGCATAATCCTGCCAAGTTACCGCGCTGGACCTCCGTATATTACCATCCGATCTGGCAGGACTGGGTGGTGAGTATTTTGATACCCATTTATGTCAAAGAGCAATTTATTGGGGTGAGTGTGGCTGATTTAACGCTGAGCGAATTGACCCGCAATACCAATAATATTGGTTATTGGAATCGCCATACTCAGGTTTTACTCTTTAACGCTGAAGGTAGAGCGATTCGCGCCCCGGATCCCTTTGAGGAGCTGCCTGCGATCAGCGATAAAAACGTACGCTCCGCGAATATGGTTTATCAGGGAGATGTAGTAGCAGATCCTGAGCTTCGCGCCCTTGTTGCGCGTGTTGTTCAACCGGCATCGCGGATAACTAATCCAGAGAGTAGCTATTTATTTGCCGCAGCGCCGGTGAAACATCTTAATTGGCATGCTGCGGTTTATCTGGATAAAACGGAGATTAAGGCGACGTTACAACAATTTCGCGGTCGCATCTCTTTCATATTTATTGCGGTTGCCATCGTATTAGCTGCTCTTTTGCACCTTATCAGCTATCAGTTTGTGTTAAAACGGCTTAACCGGCTCTCCGGGGCTGTTGTAAAACTAAGCCGCGGTGATCTGGCGCAGGATACGCTGGATAATAACAGAGATGAGATTGGTGTGTTAAACCGGGCCTTTACCGGCATGTCAGCTGAAATCAGTCAGTTGGTAACCGGGTTAAATGAGCGGATTGCCGAAAAGGAGCAAGCCGAGCGGGCAGCCCGTAAGCTAAGTAAAGCCGTATCATTTTCCAGCTCCGGAATTATGCTGACCGATCCCCATCTGAGTATCGAATACCTTAATCCGTTTCTTACTGAACTGCTGGGGTGTGATGAGCGCAGCGTAGTAAATCAGCCGTTAAACATGTTGCTGGCAGATGAGATGGAACAACTTAGCACCGAAATTACCCAGACATTACATGAGCGTCAGCATTGGCGTGGCGATATTTTACTGCAACATCAGAAATTGCCAGCCAAACAGTTCTGGGTGTCTTTGGCAATCGCGCCTATTCGGGACGACATTGGTAATTTGCTTAATTATGTTTGTGCCATGCAGGATATTTCCTTTATCAAGCAAAGCCAGAAACAAATGGAACATCTGGCCTATTACGATATTTTAACCGGCCTGGCAAACCGCAGTTATTTTCGGGACCAGCTGCGTAAAGCGATTGCTATGGCGCATAGAGGGTATTACAACTTTGCCCTGTTGTATTTTGATTTAGACGAGTTTAAACGGATCAACGATACTCTTGGCCATGATGCAGGTGATGAGTTGCTAAAAGAAGTCGCCAGACGGTTAACCTCGCGCTTACGAGAAGAAGATACCATAGCGCGCTTAGGCGGTGACGAATTTGCGGTTATTTTAAGTGGCATTAAAGATCGGCATCAGGCGTCAACTATTGCTGCTAATCTGCAACAAGCCTTTCATGAACCGGTTAAGTTAGGTACTCATGACGTGGCGATCAGCGCCAGTATTGGCATCACGGTGGCACCGGAAGATGCTTCAGAAGAAGAACTCTTGCTAAAGCATGCTGACTTGGCGATGTATGAAGCGAAAGCCCGTGGTAAAAATACCTTTCACTTTTTCAGTCAGGATCTGAATGATGCTGCCAACGAACGGCTGCAAATTGAAAATCAACTGCGTGAAGCGATCCGTGAAAATCAGTTCTTACTCTATTTTCAGCCTAAGATGGATATCCGGACCGAAGTGATTACCGGCTATGAAACTCTGATCCGATGGCTGCGTCCCGACAATACCCTGGTGCCGCCGGTTAAATTTATTCCGGTAGCAGAAAGTACCGGCCTTATCGTGCAAATAGGCGAGTGGATAATCTGGGAGGCATGTCGTTTTCTGGCACGCCAGCAAAGCCGCGGCTATGACGTGACCTTGTCGATTAACTTATCGGTGCGTCAGTTCAATGATCAGGATTTACCACTTATTGTTGAGCGTATTTTAAAACGAACCGGCGTAAAACCGCGGGCGGTCATCTTTGAAATTACCGAAAGTATGCTGATGGGCGATACCGATGCGGCTATTAACCAGTTAAATCAGTTAAAACGCCTCGGCGTCTCTTTATCTATCGACGATTTTGGTACAGGCTACTCGTCACTCAGTTATTTAAAACGTTTTCCGGTTGATGAGCTGAAAATAGATCGCTCTTTCGTCAAAGATATACCTCAGGATCGCAACGATATGGATATCGTGGCGGCAATTATCGCCATGGCTCAGAAGATGAATTTGCGGGTCGTGGCGGAAGGGGTTGAAACACTGCAACAGGTTGAATTTTTGCGGGCTAACGGCTGCTTTGAAGTACAAGGTTACTATTACAGCATGCCATTGGCTGAGCAGGAATTGAGCCAACTTAATTTCACTGTTAATACCTGATTACATTATAAATATCGTATTAAAATAACAACAGGAAACTTCTATGACACCAACCCGCTTGTCCATGTTCAGCATGGCTCTGCTTGGTGCGTTTAGCACAGGTAGTATTGCCGATCAGACTTCGCCGCAACTCGGTATTCGCGATAAGACACCGAATTTGATTGCGTTGATCAACGCCACTGTAGTAACTGAGCCAGGGGCCGCCCTGCCTGGTGCCATGGTGCTTATCCGCGACGGTAAAATTGAGTCGGTGAGTCGCGATGTCAAGGTACCAAAGGGCTATCAGAGCATCGATTTAGCCGGATATCATATATATGCGGGCTTTATTGACCCCTACACGCAGTATGGTGTGCCGGCCGCACCGAAAGCCGAAGGTTACAGCTTCGGGGGTAAACCTGTGTATGAAAACGAACGAATTGGAGGCAATGCGGCTAATGCAGCAATTCATGCGCAGCAGCGCTGGGTTGACCAGTTCAAGCCTGACGCAGCTGCAGCAGAGGCGTTTTTAAAGCAGGGCTTTACCGCAGTACAAAGTGCCCGCCATGACGGCATTTTCCGGGGCACTGGCTTTGTAACCTCGCTGGCATCTGGCTTACCCAATGATCTGGTAATAAAAGCGGACAGTCAGCAGTTTATGTCGTTTAGTAAAGGCAGCTCTACCCAAAGCTACCCGTCATCGCTGATGGGCAGCATCGCCCTGATCCGCCAGACATTTGCCGATGCAAACTGGTATCAGGCGGCGCAAACCAAACAGGACTTTCGTTTTATCAGTGGCGGCGTTGAATACAATGCGGCCCTGGCCAATGTGGCAAAAGCTGCCAACCTGGGCGTACTGTTTGACACGAGTGACGAGCGCGCGTTGCTTAGAGCCGATAAAATTCTGGCTGAATTTAACATTAGCAATGCGGCTATTTTAGGTTCAGGTCACGAGTATAATCGGCTCTCTGAAGTAAAAGCCAGTGGCCGTGCGCTGGTGCTACCGCTGAATTTCCCGAAAGCGCCAGAAGTTAGCTTGCCCGATCAACATATTGATGTCAGCCTGGCCGATTTACGCCACTGGGAGCGTGCCCCTGCTAATGCTGCAGCGCTGGAGCAAGCCGGAGTGCGCTTTGCTCTTACCAGCCATGGTTTAAAGAAAAAGGAAGATTTTTTACCTAACCTGCGTAAAGCCGTAAAACACGGCCTGAGCCAACAAAAAGCCTTGGCTGCGTTAACAACGGTTCCTGCCAGCATGCTGGGGCTTGAAAAACAACTAGGTAAGATCGCCAGCGGCTATCAGGCCGATATTGTGGTCAGCCGCGGTGATTTGTTCGATGACGGTGAAATCGTGGCCACCTGGCTTGCTGGACAATTACAGCAATTTGTACCACTTAGCGCGCCACAGTTTGCCGGTAATTATTTACTTAGTGTGAAAGACCATAATTTCACGTTAAGTTTGACCGGTTTTGCCCCTGAACTTAAAGGTCAGATCACGCTGGGTGATGACAAAGTAGACTTGAAACATCTGGTGGTGCAAGGCCAGAACCTGCAGTTTAGCGCTGCGCTGCAAAAACTGACCGGTAAAGCTGAAGTAGCACAGTTTAGTGGCATTTTGCGTGGCAGTGAATTAACCGGCCGCTGGCAACAAGCCGATGGTACTGAGCTGGCCGTAGCGGCTGAGCGCACAGCAGCAGTCGCGGCTGATAGCAAAGCCGATAAAGCGCCGGCGCCGATGGTCTCAACGCTGACGTATCCTAACCGTGCCTTTGGCCGGGAGCGCTTGCCAACACCACAAAACCTGCATATCAAAAATGCCACCTTGTGGACAGCGACCGAGCAGGGGGTGTTAGAAAATACCGATCTAATTATTCGTGATGGCAAAATAAGCAAGATTGGTCAGCAACTGAGTACCCCACGCGGCTATACCGTTATTGATGGCGAAGCGCTGCACGTGACGCCAGGCATTATTGATGAGCATTCCCATATCGCCACAGAGCAAGGGGTAAATGAAGGCAGTCATGCCAATACCGCAGAAGTGCATATTGGTGATGTGGTTAACGCCGATGATATTAATATTTATCGTGGCCTGGCCGGTGGGGTGACCGCGGTGCAATTGTTACATGGCAGTGCCAATCCGATTGGTGGCCGGGCGCAGATTATCAGCCTGCGCTGGGGTGAGTCGGCAGAGGGCATGAAGTTTAGTGGTGCCCCCGGCAGTATTAAGTTTGCCCTGGGTGAAAACGTTAAGCAATCTAACTGGGGTGATGAGTTTACCAGCCGTTATCCGCAAAGCCGGATTGGCGTGGAAACCTTTATTCGGGATAACTTCCAGGCAGCAAAAGAGTATCAGGCCAGTTGGCAGGCGTATAACAAGCTGTCTAAGCGGCAGCAAGGCAACGTGCTCTCGCCACGGCGTGACTACCAGTTAGACACGTTGGTTGAAATTCTGGAAGGCAAACGTCATATTCACACCCACTCTTATGTTGCCTCAGAAATTCTGATGTTAATTAACGTAGCTGAAGAAATGGGTTTTAATATTCAAACCTTTACCCATATTCTGGAAGGTTACAAGGTTGCCAGCGAGATGAAAAAACATGGTGCCAGTGTATCAACCTTTGCCGACTGGTGGGGGTTCAAAATGGAAGTCAACGACGCTATTCCAACCAATACCTGTCTGATGCATGAACAGGGCTTGCTGGTTAGTGTCAATTCTGACGATCCGGGCCTGCTACGCCGGCTAAATCAGGAAGCTGCTAAATCAACCATGTATTGTGATATGGATGAGCACGAAGCGCTGAAGATGGTGACCATTAACCCGGCCAAACAGCTGAGAATTGATGACAAAGTCGGTTCACTTGCAGAAGGTAAACAAGCTGATTTTGTATTATGGGATGGCCATCCACTGTCTGTTTATGCCCAGGTGCAGCAAACCTGGATTGCGGGTGCCCGTTATTTTGATCGGAATGAGGATATGGCGTTACGTGCCGCCCAGGCTGTTGAAAAACAGCAACTTATTCAAAAAGTACTGACTGCAGGTGATTCTGCCCGTGACGGTGTTGAGAATGCGTACAAACAAGACGACCCAATCTGGCACTGTGAAGACACTGCCGACTGGTTGCAACTGCGTTTTGGTCAGCACGCTGATCATGCCAGCCATGCACATACTCAAAACCATCAGTATCTGCAGCACTAGGGAGTAGCATAAGCAATGAAAACATTAAGCAAAATAGTGATGCTGGCAACGGTACTGACCTCAGCACTGCTCTCAACAACAGCAGCGGCGGTAAATCCGGTACCTGGTGATAAACAACAACATCCTTTGTTGTTGCAAAACGCGACCGTGCATAGCGTAAGTTCTGCACCGGTAAAGCAAGACGTTTTAGTGGTAGAGGGCAAAATTGCGGCTGTAGGGACTAATTTGGCGGTGCCGGCGGATGCGCAACAGCTTGATTTAACCGGTAAGCATCTATACCCCGGATTAATTGCACTGATTAACCAGTTAGGATTAATCGAAGTCGAAGCGGTGCGTGCTACCCGGGACGATCGTGAAACCAGTTCAACCAATCCGGATCTGCAGGTGCAGGTAGCCTATAACGCAGATTCGGTGGTGATCCCAACGATCCGCAGCAATGGGTTTAGTCACAGTTTAATTTATGCTGATGGTGCCATGTTAACCGGACGCTCTGCCTTTATGCAGCTCGATGCCTGGAACTGGCAGGATGCGACCGTACAGGCCAATGTCGGCCTGCATGTAAACTGGCCGCGAATGAGCGTGCAAAACGGCTGGTGGGTGCGTGACAGTGCAGAAAAACAACGTGAGAAGCAGCAAAAACAATTGGCCGAGCTGCATCAGTATTTTCAGCAAGCCCATGCCTATTATCTGGCTGAGCAAGCTGGCTTAAACAAAGGCAAAGATTCACGCTGGCATGCGATGTTGGAATTTTTTGCCGGTGAACTGCCACTGTTTGTCCACGCAGACGACCCGCGGCAAATTCGTCAGGCCATGCTGCTGGCAGAAAAGTATCAGGTTCGGCTGGTAATTGTCGGCGGTCGCGATAGCTGGCGTTTAGCGGGTGAGCTGGCTAAAGCAAAAGTAGATGTGATTTACACGGCACCTTATGGCTTACCGACCCGGGGAGATGAAGCATACGATCAGGCTTTCTCAGTACCGGGTAAGTTGCGAGAGGCAGGTGTTCGGATCGCCTTATCGCTGGATGGCTTCTGGGATACCCGCAATCTGGTATTTGCCGCCGGGCATGTTACGCGCTATGGCCTTAGTAGTGAAGATGCGCTGCGGTCCTTAACACTGGATGCCGCGGCGATCGCCGGAGTATCTGATCGTTTAGGCAGTATTGAGGTTGGCAAAAGTGCCAGTTTAGTAGTGTCTGACGGTGATATTTTTGATTACCGTGGTCATCGCATTGAGCATTTATGGATAGATGGTCGCGCGGTTGATTTAACTAACCATCACAAGCAACTGCATCAGCGGTTTAAGCAGCGCTATAACCGCGCTGAGTAAGAGCTAAAACGTTACAAATCACGTCAAAAGAAAGTACGTAACCGTACTGCTGACTTAGAAAGTGAGAACAGGTTTGCCCTAAGCCGATCGTTGGAGCCCTGGACGGGCTGTCCAAAGGGCAAGCAGCACGACGCTGCTTGCAAACGAGACCCCATGGATGGGTTTACGGCGTGTCGACGTGGGCAAACCTGTTTGAACACGCGCCAACTTTGCTTTGAGACTTTTATTTTGGAGAATCCATGTTGTATAAATTAAGCAGCAGTGTCGCGTTGACGCTGCTATTGTGCGCCTGCTCAGCCCCTAATGAGTCGTCTGAGCAACAGCTAAGCGCCCGCCCGGCAGCAATAGAGGCTCACTTGCAGTTTTTAGCCAGTGATGAGCTGGAGGGGCGTGACACCGGCAGCCGCGGCCACCAGATTGCCGCTAACTATATTGCCAGTCAGTTTCAGGCACTTGGTTTGGCCCCGGCAGGGGATAACAACAGTTATTTTCAGCAGGTGCCGCTGCGTTCCGCCCGGGTACAGCAGGACAGTGTCAAACTCAGTTTTAGCCGCGGTGAAACGGCCTGGCAACTGAGTTATCCGCAGCAGTTTTTCAGTGGTGCCTCAATAAATCGGACTGAAGTGGCGGTTAGCGCACCACTGGTTTTTGTTAGTTACGGTCTGGTATCGGAAGAATTTGGTTTGAACGATTATGCCGGACTGGATGTCAGCGGCAAAATCGTGGTGCAACTGGCCGGTTTACCTGCGGCTTTGCCAAGCGAAGAGCGGGCATATCTTGGCAGTATTAAAGCAAAGCTGGCAGCAGAGCGCGGTGCAATCGGGGTTATTACCATTCACACACCACAGCAGGAAAAAACCCGGCCTTACGCGAATAGTTTGCTGTATTTAAACACACCACGGCTGGCCTGGCTAAATGCAGCCGGAGAGCCAGGTGCTGCTGATGACAGGTTGCAGGCAGGAGCTTATTTGCACCCGGAAGCTGCCGCCAGCTTATTTGAGCAGGAGCAACAAAGCCTGGCTGATATTTTCAGCATGCTGGACGCCGAAAAGCATCCAGCAGGATTCGCGTTAAGCAGTATCGCCAGTATAAGTGCCAGCAGTGCGCATCAGCAAATTAGCAGCCCTAATGTTATCGGTGTGCTTGAAGGCAGCGATCCGGTGCTACGGGACGAATACGTGGTGATCACTGCGCACTCAGACCACATTGGCTTTAGCAACGACTTAAGAAGCGAAGACAAAATAAATAATGGTGCCATGGACAACGCTGCGGGCATGGCAATTCTGCTGGAAACCGCGCGGATGTTCAGCGAGCTGACGCTTAAACCAAAACGCTCCATTTTATTTGTGGTAGTAACCGCAGAAGAGAAGGGCTTGCTGGGCGCCGATTATTTTGCCAATAACCCAACCAGACCTATCGCCAGTCTGGTGGCTAACGTTAACCTAGATATGCCGGTATTGTTGTACCCGTTTGCTGACTTAATTGCGTTTGGCGCTAATCATTCAACCCTGGGCCAGGTGGTTGCACAGGCAGCTGCAAAAGAGGGCATTGCCTTAAGCGAAGATCCGATGCCAGAGCAGGCAATATTTACCCGCTCGGATCATTTTACGCTGGTTAAGCAGGGCGTACCGGCTGTTTTTCTGATGACCGGCTTTACCTCGAAAGAACCAGAGCAGGATGGTGGTAAAATCTGGGGCAGTTTTTTTGCTAAGCATTATCATAAACCATCAGATGATATTGCCAGCTTAAGCAAAGAGTACGGTCCAATTCGATATGATGCCGGTGCAGTTTTTGCCGATATTAACTTTAATATTGCACGGGATATTGCCAATACCCTACAGCGACCTTTGTGGAAAGCAGACAGCTTTTTTAATAAGGTATTTGGAAAAGACTACAACAGAGAATAACAGTTACAGCACCCAGCTTGGCTGGGTGCTTTAGTATTATTGCTCGAGTAATTTAAACAGCAACGCCTTCACCAGTTCCGGTTCAAAAGGTTTGTCACACATGGCATTAACACCGGACTGGGCAATATTACTTAAGTGAGTATCATTGGCTTCGCTGGTAACCATTAATACCGGAATGTGAGACTGCTGGCTGTTTTCCCGAATATACTGGGTAAGCTCGCGGCCATTCACTTCCGGCATGTTGTAGTCGGTGACTACTAAATCAAACATCTGCTGCTTTAATATCTCAATGGCTTGCTGGCCATCTTCAGCTTCTGTCAGGTGCTGGATACCTAAATTACTCAGTACCCGTTTAATATGATTGCGGGCCAGTCGGCTGTCGTCTACCACTAATACCCGAATATCATGCACATCAAATAATGAGAGCTCCAGCTCGCTCGGGCTAAGTAAATCAATGGCAGCATTTAGTGCTTTACCCAAATGCGCGGTGGTAAAAGGTTTTGGTAAAATAGCCACCACCCCGGATTGCTTAAATTCTTCCAGGGTTGCTTTGCGGGTTTCACTGGATACCAGCATAAAGGGTATTTCTGAGAGCGCAGGTTGCTGTTTAATTTTCTGCAATAAATCCAGCGCCGTGCCATCGGCAAAATGCAGGGCACAGGCAATTAAATCGGGTTGATGTTCGCTGATCTGCAAAAAGGCGCTGCTAACCGAGTTTGCCTCGCTAATATGTTGCACTTGTTCCATTTTCAAGTGACGGCTGATGATTTTGCGCTGGGTATCAGACGGCTCAACCAATAAAATATGCAGATCGGCAGGTGACAATTGTTGCATAGAAATTCCTGTTACTTATGCTGCTGAAAGTTGTCCTGGCTTAACCGCCGGCCCATTTCACATTAAACCCTAGTTGGCTTAAGTGTTGTTCTATCAGTTGCCGCTTATCGGCCTGGATTTCAATAATACCGTCTTTCACGGCGCCACCACAGGCGCATTTTTTCTTTAACCCGGCGCAAATTTCTGCCAGTTCGGCTGAAGGCTTAGCGATGCCGCTTATAGTTAACACGGTTTTACCACCACGGCCTTTTTTTTCCCGGCGCAGACGCACCGCACCGTCCGGATAAGCGGTACCAGATTGTTCAACAGGTTTGGTTTTGGCCACACTGCCGCTCTCTGTGCTGTAGACCAGGCTGGTGTTACTTTGACTGGTGTTATCGGTATTACTGGCGCGCCGACCAAGTTGCTGCTGCCAGTCGTCAAGCGAGATTTTCTGTGCCATAACGTTTGCCATGAAATTCAGAGTTGATATGCGGTTAACGCCAGCTTACCGAGCGAAAAGGCTGCCAGCAAGTTTTTATCGGCCCGGCTTGGCTTTTTAATTGCTTCTGCTAAAATAGCGCAACTTTTAGAAATCTGGACGGCTATAGCCTGGTAAAGTATGCACGCATTTGAGTATTTACAACAAAGTGGCTTATTGGCTGAATATGGTGATATCAGTGCTGAAATTGAACAACAGCGCGAAGCGCTCGCCGATTATCTGCAAACGGCGCTGGGGCCGGTTCAGTGGCAGTTTTTGGTGCCCGAGTTGGGCGAAGGGGGGGCGTGCAGTTTATTTGGTCATCTGGCAGCAGAGCCTTACCGCTTAGCGCCTATTTTGGGCGGCGAAACGCCAGCGAACCAGCATGCCCTGAGTAAACTTAGTGCTATTGCCAGCTACTATCAACAGCATAGCGGTCAGGACTGGTTTGGTATTTACCAGGCACGTGCCAATACACTTGGAGAGCCGGTATTGGTTAAACTGGCGTATTATGGCGCAGCCTCACGAGCTGAGTTTCCCCTGAACAGCGAATTTGCCAAAATAAGCAATAACAGTACTGTGGGCTTAACCGGGCAGGGCCGGGTGATTAATAGTGTGCCTGAATATCTAGCCGCCGGCGGTGAGTATTATACCTGCGATCCAAAGGTGCAGGCTGAAGCGTGTTTGCCTCTGTTTGACCAATCAGGCAAAATAGCCGGTATTGTCGATGCAGAACATTTTCAGCAAGCCATATTTACCCCTGCTGCCATGGCGTTACTGGTAGCGGT
>NZ_JBFJPY010000011.1:0-52017 GCF_041616895.1 Arsukibacterium sp. | reverse complement strand
TGTTAAACCACAGAATTCGGGGCTGATACTGGATTCGACGGGATTCACGAACTCCTAGGTGCATGCCGAGGTGCGGTAGGCCTCGTAAAAAAACCGCAAAAAACTAGTCGCAAACGACGAAAACTACGCACTCGCTGCTTAATAGGCAGTAGAGAGCTCTTCCCCTCACGCATGTCTGTAAGCTGAGACTCTGGAAGATCACCCCTAACAGAATCGCGTCGCGTCTTCGCCTGGAGACAACACGTTAAAACCAATCAGGCTCGCCCGACGATAGCCTGCCATTCGGCGCTCATAGGGTTAACTAAATGAATGTGCTAAGCATGTAGTACCGAAGATGTAGGTTTTTCGGACGGGGGTTCAAATCCCCCCAGCTCCACCACACAAAGCAAAAGGCCACCGCAAGGTGGCCTTTTGCTTTTCTACTTCATAAAAGTTTGGGACATACGATCTATTCGTTCACGCCGCTACAACAAGTTATCGCAGTATTGGCTCAGATATAGGCTATAGTTATCCGAATTGGCAGATATGGTTTTCTAACCTTTATTAGATAACGCTGAGCAAAGTGGATCACAACAAGTATATATATGAGCCGTTGTAGAATGCTCGCTATAGCGACCTTTTTTCTGGTGATTTGCTCGTGGTGTTTTTACGCGATAGCAAATACATCGTCCTCTGAACATCAAATACAACTGGTTAATGACCAGTTGTATTTACTTAAAGATAAATCATCCAACTTAAATCCTCAGAACGCTTTTCAGGCATATCAACGTAATGAATTTAAAAAGAATACTGAAAATAAAGTCAGCTTTGGCTTTACCCAAAGTACGATATGGGCAGTATTGCCTTTTGAGAATGCCTCTCAAATTGCGGTACAAAATGTCATAAAAATTGATAACGCCTGGCTCGACAATATTGATCTTTATTTTTTTTCTGCTGGCGCTTTAGTTAGCCAGGTATCGATAGGCGATAACGTGCCCTTTAGCCGACGTTTGCGTCAAGAACGAATGCCCTCGGCTGCGTTTGAATTTCCCTCTGGCACATCTCATGTACTGTTTCGGTTCCGCTCTGAAGACCCAATGACCATCCCTATCTACCTTGGAAGCGAAAGAGCAATGCTGTCTGCTTTTGCAGAAAATGCTTATTTTTATGGTGCGTTGTATGGCGGTTTACTGATCCTGCTTATCTACAATCTTGCGTTGTTTTTTTATATAAGAGAACTGAGGTATTTACTCTACCCCATCTACCTGATGGCGTTCACCGCATTCAACTTCACTTATACAGGACATGGTTTCTGGCTGGTTTGGTCAGGGTCTGTCACCATGCAACAATGGATGATGCCTGGTCTGATGTTTTGCTACTTGTTTTCAGCAGTACTGTTTACCATCGGCTTTTTAAATACGCGTACTTTTTTACCGACTTTGTATGGTTACAGGCACCTAATATATGTCAGTTTACTGATAATAGCCGGGCTGATATTTTTATCCGGTAATCGTTCGTTGATCATCATGATTCAGTTGATCATGCTAACCAGCCTATCGGTCTGGATGGTAGTGGTTGGATGCATGGCATTAAAAAACAAAGATCCCATTGCCAAATTTTTTATACCCGCAATCATTATGGGAACCGGAGGCGCGACCTTTTCCAGTTTTGCGACCTGGGGAATTATTCCTTATTCGCAGTGGGCGTTCCGGGGAATAGAAGTGGGTATGCTATTAGAAATGTCATTGCTGTCCATATCACTTGGTTTTAATTTCAAATTAGCGCAGGAAGCCCGTATTAGAGCCGAAAGCAATGCCCTGCACGATCCTTTAACCAACTTGTATAACCGCCGCGCATTTTCCAAGCTGCTTAGCCCAAGTTGGGAGCTGGGTAAAAGAAACAATACGCCCATGTCCATTATGTTGATGGATTTAGATTGGTTTAAACGAATTAATGACCAATTTGGTCACGCTGCCGGGGATTGCGTGCTGGAAGGTGTGGCCAAAATTATTAAGAGCCGTATTAGGGATTCTGATATTGCATTGCGTTGGGGTGGAGAAGAGTTTTTGATATTTTTACCCACTACCTCTATCAACCAAGCGAAACAACTCGCAGAAGAGCTACGTACGCAAATTGAACAAATTAGCTTTAATAAAGTTGGCAGTGTGACTATAAGTATCGGCGTTGTTAGTGCAACGCCGGATCAAATCGATCTGGATAAATTAATTACGTTGGCTGACGAAGCACTTTACTCAGCCAAGGAGCAAGGTAGAAATACGGTAAAAGTGATCAATGAGCCAAAACTTAGTGCCAACTTATAATTACTTAGGCATTGAATCGACTTTAATTTTTTCGCTAATGCTTTCTTAGTCTGCTGATTGTCTTTTTCAGACGCTGTGTAATACTGCAGCTACACGCATCGCAACCCAGGCCGTTTTCATGTTTAAACATCTGACACTCAGCTTATTATGCATTGGTATATTTGGCTGTTCACCTAACGATAAACCGCAAACGCAAGACAATGCTGCAACAACAGCAACAGCGCCACGCAGTGAAAGCTACGCGGTGTTATTTGGTGGCAACAATGTGGGTGAGCTTAAAGTGGCTCGCGATAGTAATCAGTTAAATATTGACTATGGCTATAGCAATAACGGTCGCGGTGCCAGCAGTAAAGAACGCCTCCGGCTGTCAGACACTGGCTTGCCGCTTGACTGGAAAATTAGCGGCAAGACGGTATTTGGTAACACTGTTGATGAGCGCTTTACCGCCGAAAATGGCAAAGCAACCTGGCAGGATGCTGCCGGCGGGGGCGAGGCCACATTCTCTGATAACGCCATTTATGTAGCGCAAAATGCCAGCCCGTATTCACTCTACCTGTATGCCAGTGCCCTGTTAAATGACGAAGACAACACCTTGTCAGCCCTGCCGGGTGGTACGCTTCGCATCGAAAAGCAACAGACGATTTCGTTGCAAAGCACTACAGCCGGTGCGCCCGTCGATGCCATTATTTATGCCATTTCAGGTATTAATTTAGACCCCAGCTATATTGCTCTTAATGATAAAGGCAACATGCTCGGTTATTTATCACCGCGTTTTACCCTGCTTCGAAATGACCTGGTTGGCGAAGATCAGAAATTACGGGAACTGGCGGCAGAGCTTAATGCCTCCCGCTTTGAAGCGATCGCACAGCGTGCCACCAATACATTTGAAAAACCGGTGCGTATTAATAACGTGCGGATATTTGAACCACAAACCTTGTCTCTTTCTCAGCCTAAATCGGTACTGTTAAACCACAATAAAATTGCGGCCATTGAAGCCGTGGTGCAACAACCATCGCCTGATGAAGTAGTAATTGACGGCAATGGCGGTACCCTTATTCCGGGGTTGTATGAAATGCATGGTCATATGAGCGATGATGATGCTCTGCTAAATGTAATGGCTGGTGTGACCTCGGTACGCGATATGGGTAACGAAATGGAGGTCCTTGAAGCTCTGGAAGATAAAATAGAGCGTAATGTATTAATTGGCCCCCGCATTACCAAAAGTGCTTTTATCGAAGGAAAAAGTCCGTTTTCTAACGCCACGGGCGAGTTGGCAGCAAACGAACAGGAAGCGGTCGCATTAATTAAAATGTATGCTGAGCGTGGTGGCTATCATCAGATTAAAATTTACAGCTCTGTTAAAGGTGAATGGGTGCCAGCCATGGTGGCTGAAGCCAAAAAACACGGCATGCGGGTGGCTGGCCACATACCAGCATTTTCCAAAGTTGATGAAATGATGCTAAACGGCTACGACGAGGTGACGCATATTAATCAGCTGATGTTGAGCTGGGTGCTCGACAGAGAAGAAGACACCCGTACCCTGTTCCGCATTACCGGTATGAAACGTTTTGCAGATTTAGATCTTAATAGCGAAGCCGTTAAAACGTCATTGGACATTATGGTCGACAAAAATATCGCTATCGATCCAACCATGGTAATTCATGAATTCGGGCTGACCGGGCGCAACGGCCAGACCCGGCGTGGCATGATAGATTACATTGATCATATGCCTATTGGTGTGCAGCGCTCAGCCAAACAAGCGCTGCTAAATGTCGCTGATGAGGCAGAAGATATCGCCTATATGGCTGCCTTTGATAAAATTGTGGCAACTTTAAGCCTGATGCATCAAAGAGGTATTTTTATCGTTCCCGGTACCGATTTAGGTGGCGCCTTTGAGCTGCATCGCGAATTAGAGTTATTTTCTAAAATCGGAATGTCAAATGCTGAAGTATTGCGTCGGGCCTCTTACGATATGGCTAATTACCTGGCTTATGGCGAGCAGTTAGGCAGTATTGAAACCGGTAAACTGGCCGACTTTTTCTTAGTGCCAGGCAACCCACTGCAAGACTTACGCGCCATTAAAACGGTATCAATGGTCGCTAAGAATGGTCAGATTTATTTTCCATCTCAAGTTTACCCTGAGTTTGGTATTAAACCCTTCACTGATGTGCCGCAAGTACATTACGGCGATTAGCTGTTTGAGCACTTAGCTGACAAGGCCACCGTATGGTGGTCTTTTGTTTGCTGTGGCAATTTTTGTGATGATTCTCTATCACAGTTTTCTGAAAAAAACACGCTAGTGATCAGGCTTACCCTGGCGTAACGCCTTGGTTTTACTGCGCTGTTTTTTTCCTTCTAACCGCCGTTGCTGACTGCCATAAGTGGGCTTGGTTGCTACCCGTCTTTTTTGCACTTTAGCAACAGATTGCACCAGCTCAATAAACTGCGCCAACGCCAGTTCCCGGTTCATTTCCTGACTGCGGCTTTGTTGACATTTAATAATCACTTTGCCACTTTTGGTAATGCGATGGTCGCTGCGATTCAGTAAGCGGTGTTTGTAGAACTCCGGCAGTGACGAGGCATTAATATCGAAGATAATCTGCACAGCAGTCGATACCTTATTAACATGTTGACCACCCGCCCCGGAAGCCCGAATGTATTGCCATTCAAGCTCATTGTCGGCGATACTCACGCTTGTAGAAATTGTAATTGCCACGCATTTCCTTCCTATTTCCGCTGTAATTGCCGTTTTATGAACTTAAGCTTAATTTATCGACGAACTGGTGATAAAAAAGTTTAAAAAATTAACAACTGTAAAATCAAGTTATTATTTAATAATTTTCTTTTATTGGAACAGATCCAGCGACTTTGGGTTTGACCCGCTAAAAGATGATCTGCATAGTAATTTCATCTGAGCACAGTGAAGTGCCCTACTTTATCATGGATGGTTAGGTCTTAGCAGGCTAAGCAGCAACAAACACAGACCGTAATTTTATCGATAGCGTGGGTAGTACTATCATCTTTAGGGTATAACGATGACACTGTTTAATCCGACATTGCGAACGCCGGAGCAAAATGCTTTTGTGCCCAAAATATCAAAAGCAGAATCAGCAACTGAATTAAACTTATCTGATTTTAGCGCTTTTTTCCAAGCTTCTCAGGCGTTAAGCCACCAGGAAAAGAATAACGTATTTCGCTTACGCCATAAAGTGTACTGTGAAGAACTCAGTTTCGAACCACCACGACCGTCAGGACTGGAACATGATGACGATGACCAGCGCGCATTACATTGCAGTCTGGCTGACCTGCACAGCGGTGAAATTGCCGGAACCGTGCGATTAATTCATTGTGAACAAGATCCCGCTCCGCTGCCCATTGAAAAATACTACGCCGGCCGCTTTACCAATGTGCATTTAACACCCCAGTGTTTTCCGCGGGAAAATGTCTGTGAGATATCCAGACTGGCCGTTGCCGCAAGGTTCAGGCGTCGCTTAAAAGATGCGTCTGCCAAGGATTTACCCACCCTCAGTAGTGCTCATCAACCCTTTAATCGGTATATCGCCATTGGCTTGTACCTGATGGCGACAGCAATGTGCCTGGAAAAAGGATACTACCACGGCTTTGTAAGTATTGAGCCCAGCCTGGCCAGAATACTGCAGCGCATTGGTATTAATTTTACCCAGATTGGCGAAGCTATCGATTTTAACGGTAAGCGTGCGCCTTATTACCTGGACGGTCGCGAGGTTATTGCTAATCTGCAACCAGAGTACCGGCAGCTCATGCAAACATTAAACGGGCAATTGCTCAGCAAAACTGGGCAACAGGTTGTTAGCCAGCAGAACCATTCCGGTTCTGATTTACAGTGGGCCATTGCCTGATAGATGGCGTATCTGAAGTATCATTGATTAACAGATAGCAATTATGGATTCGTTGAGTCAGATATGTTTAGGTGCGGGTGTTGCTACATTGGTGATGGGTAACAAAGTACCGATAAAACACGCGATGTTATGGGGCGCGGTAGCCGGTACCCTACCGGATTTAGATGTATTGTTTGGTGCTGGCGATGCGATTACTAAAATGGTCAGCCACCGTGGCAATTCGCACGCTCTGCTTTATCTGGCATTGCTAAGTCCGCTTTTTGCGTGGCTGATTTCAGCTATCCATCGCCAGCTTTCACTATTCCCGCGCTGGTGGCTGGCCACAAGCCTGGTACTGATTACTCATCCTTTACTGGATGTAATGACCATTTATGGTACCCGATTGGGTTTACCGTTCACCAACACGCCCTTTGGCATTGGTAGTATCTTCATTATTGACCCGCTGTATACCCTACCGCTTGTGATTGCACTGGTAGTTGCATTACTTAGGCCAAACTGGTGCACCCGCGCTGCAGCTTGTGGCTTAGGGCTGTCTTCACTTTATTTAGTCTGGAGTTTCAGCGCACAGCAGTACATAGTGGCACAGGTTAATGCACAACTTCCTGCACCAGCCCCAACAGGAATACTGGTCACGCCAACCCCTTTTAATACCCTGTTGTGGCGGGTGCTGATTATGCATGAAAACGGTTATTACGAAGGGTTTTACAATGTCCTGAAGCAGGATGAAGCTGTTGATTATCAGTTTTTTTCACAGGATGCCGACTTACGCGAGTACTTCGCAGATCACCCGGACATTTCCCGAATTGCGTCATTCAGCCACGGTTTTTATAGCTTAACGCCTAAGGATAATAAGCTTATTCTGACTGATTTAAGAATGGGCTTACGCCAAAATTACGCTTTCAATTTTGAAGTGACGCCTGATGCCAGTGCTGCACCACAGGCTTTACCCAGAGCCTATGACATGAAAGCCACGCTGCGTTGGATGCAGCAAAAACTGGCAGCAGCTGATTGATGCTGCTGCCAGTTTTGGGCGAATGCTTTACAGTCTGATTGCCAAACCGTCATTTAGCGCCCTGCGGTATGCAGTAAACGCCGGAATACAGGCCAGCAATGCACTGACCATTAATACCGCAGCAGCCCAGTACAGGCTTTGCAGACTAAACGGATTAATCGTAATAAACAGGCCATAATGGCTGGCGAGGGTGTCCTGCAAGGCCCATAACGTAGCCACCAGGGTAATTGCCGCTGCCAGTAAGGCAAAAATCGTCAGTAGCAGCACCTCCAGTTGGATCAAAACAAACAGATACCAGGGGTGGGCGCCAACGGCCCGTAACACCGCCATTTCCCGCTGCCGCTCTTTCATCGAGGCCAGTAAAGTAGTCATCATGCCCACCAGGCCCGCGACTAATACCAGCAAGGTAATTAACAGTAACAGGTTTTCAACCATCGCCAGCATTTGCCATAACTCAGCTAATGCCACACCCGGCAATATTGCGGATAACGCTTCTCCTTTAAATTCGTTTATTTGCCGCTGCACCACAAAGGTAGCCATTCTGGATTCCAGGCCCACCATAAACGCCGTAATTGCCTTGGGTGTTAAATCCTGTTTTAACGCTTGCTCTGCGCTTAATTTACGACCTGGCACAGGTGCGCCCTGTTGCCAGTCGATATGAATCGCCTCTATGCCTTCCAGGCTGACATGAACGGTTTGATCCAGCGGGGTGCCGGTGGCAGCAAGAATACCAGTTACTGTAAAGGGTTTGTCTTTATGCTCGCTAAAACTCACCGCGCCAACACCATGAGCTAAGGTTATCTGATCGCCTAATTTATAACCCAGCTTTTTTGCAACCTCAGCCCCTAATACGGTTTCATATACCCCCTCAAACGGCTGGCCTTCGCTAAAACGTAAGGTCTGCTGGTTGGCATAGCGATAGTGCACAAAGTAGTCTTTGTTAGTACCAAGCACCCGGTAGCCGCGATGCGAATCGCCCAGCGCCAGCGGGATTGTCCAGCTAATTTGTGGATGCTTGCTGATCCGTTGGTACGTTGCCCAATTGACATTGGCCGTCGCGTTGCCAATTCTAAATACGGAATAAAGCAACAGATTAAGCTGGCCGGAACGGGCGCCGACAATTAAATCGGTGCCAGAGATGGTACTGGTAAAACTTTGTCTGGCCTCTTTTCGCAAGTGATCTATACCAAACAGTAGCACCAGGCTAATTGTTAACGAAAACAAGGTCATTATCGCCGTTCCACGACGATTCCAGAGGCTTTGCCGGGCAAGTTTTATTAACATGGCTGTACTCCCTTTGCCAGATGCTGCATATCCAGCTGCTTGTCAAAATAACGGCGTAGTCCGGGGTCATGGCTGACAAATATCACTGTGGTACCGCAGGCATTGGCCTGTTCCAACAATATCTGCATAAAACTATCCCGGTTGTCGGCATCGAGGGCTGAAGTAGGCTCATCCGCAATCAGTAATGCCGGCTCTGTCAGCAGCGCCCGGGCAATCGCGACCCGCTGCTGCTGACCAACGCTTAACGCCGCTGCTTGTTGCTCAAGTAACTCAGGCTCAAGCCCCAGGCGTTGTAGCAGCAACCGGGCCCGTTGTTCGCTGGTTTGCTTGTTGCTGTCAGCAAAATGGGCACTTAACAGCACATTATCCAGCACTGACAAATAAGAAATCAGATTAAGTTGCTGAAACACGACGCCGATATAACGAGCCCGCAAGTTATCGCGCTTTGCCGCCGACACGCTGCTAAATGGCGCACCGTTTAGCTTAATTTCGCCTTGCCGGGGTGAGAGAATACCGGCCAGTAAATTAAGCAAGGTGGTTTTGCCGCTACCCGACGCACCTTTAATAAACAAATGCTGTCCTGGTAGCAACGTCAGCTCAGGCAAACTCAGTTGCCAGCCCGAGCGCTGGTAATAAAACAGGATATTTTTGAGCTCAATAGCAGGAATTTTCGGCTTGTCGGTCACAGGTTTAATCCCGGTCATGTTATGATTACTCCATTAATTGGCGTCTATTATGCAAAATTAAGAGGGTAAGCTCCAATGCTTAACAAGTTATCTGTTACGTTATCTATGTTGTTGGTCGCAAGCTTTAGCATGTTGCTAAATGCCAGCGAAGTGAAAACAATAGAATGGACCGATTTAATGCCGGAAGAAGATCTCGCGGCGTTACAAGCGATGCCTGAAGTACAGCATGATTACAGTCAGCCGTCACCGTTTGATGATAACTATAATGGAAACGACCCGGCCGCAGGTGCCTGGGAGCAAATCCTGCAATCGGCCAAAGTAAAAGAAGAGTACAACAACACCAAAGTTCGGATCCCAGGATTTATTGTCCCACTGGAATTTGATGGCGAGCAAAACGTCACCAGTTTCTTCCTGGTACCTTATTTTGGCGCCTGTATTCATGTGCCGCCACCACCGCCAAATCAGATTATTTACGTCAGTGGCGCAAAAAACCTGAAAGCCGATATGATTTATTCGCCATTTTGGATTATTGGCACCATCACTACCCAACCCATGAGCCATGATTTGGCAAATGCTGCCTATAGCTTAAAAGCGGATTCAGTAGAAGAATATACTTATTGACGGATACCTTAATAAAAACCGCCGGCATCAGCTGATGAACCGGCGGCTTTTTTTGATATAAAACACATTAAAAGGCAACCACGCTCTGACTTAAACTTAACGCCGCCGCCCCTTGTTTACCATTAATAACCCACTGCACGTTTATCTCTTGTAAACTCGGTACCAGATTAAACAAGCTTACTGTCAATTCGTTAAACCGTGCCGGTTGCTGACAAATCAAACTGATGTTGGCGTAAAAGTCGCTATGTTTGCTGCTCACCTCAGCGGTTAAATCAGTATTGGCATCAGTATCTCCAACGTCACAGCCTGCTTGTGGATTAATGCTAAACCAGTTGCCCTGACGCAATATATCCAGCGCAGCGTTTATTTCCTGGCGCTGCTCCGCATTATTCGGCGCATGTTCAAAGCCTACAATATTGTATGCAGCAGACTGCAAAGCTACCATCGCCTCATTGCCTTCAACTACGATGGTCAGGGTGGCCTGACCATGCACATGGGTGCCAGGACTGCCGAAATCGTCTTCGCCATGGTCATGTTGATGATCGTGTTGATGCTCAGATTTATGATCGTGTTTATGGTCATGTTGATGATCGTGCTTCGAGCCAGCTTGTTGGGCCTGCACCATCGGTGTTGCGACTAAAACGGCCCCCAGGGTTACCACCTGTAACCAACTGCGTGTTGCTGTGCTAAAACGTAAATATGCCATCTGTCAGGTCCTTGCTCCTTCTTAATGTTGTTATCATACCCGCTTGTTAATGCAACGCAATATATTGCCGCATCCTGCTGGTAGCAACGTATTGAAATGGCTGATCTGGCCGCGGCAGAGAGGCGTAACATTAGCTATTGTTCTTAAGAGTCAGGATTTATGGCCAAGCTTATCGTAATCCTCGCAGACCAGCTTAGTCCGGCACTACCGTCGCTGCGTGAAGCAAAAGGTGACGACGTTATTTTGTTAGCTGAAGTAAAGCAGGAAGCCAGCTACGTCAAACATCACAAGCACAAAATTATTTTGTTGTTCAGCGCCATGCGCCACTTTGCCGAGGTGTTACGCCAGCAAGACCGTAATGTTATCTATTTAGACTATCAGCAAGGTTTCGGGTCAATCACTTCTGCGGTTGAACATAGCCTGAAAAAATATCCTAAGCTCAGTGGCATTATGCTGACGGAATGCGGCGAGTATCGCTTGGCGCAGGAAATTAAAGCATGGCAGCAAGCTTTCGATTTACCGGTCAATATTCTGGAAGATGACCGCTTTCTGTGCAGCGCCAGTATGTTTGCCAAGTGGGCAGATGGAAGGAAGCAACTTCGGATGGAATATTTCTACCGTGAGATGCGCCGCTACACCGGACTGTTGCTTGACGCAAAACAACAACCTGTCGGTGGCCAGTGGAACTTTGATAAAGCCAATCGGAAGAGCCCGCCAGCAGAGCTGAAAGCGGTTGCCCCGTTACAATTTAAACCTGATGAGATAACCACTGACGTGATAAAGCTGGTACAGCAGAATTTTGCGGATAATCCGGGATCAGCCGATAATTTTTGCTACGCGGTAACGGGCAAGCAAGCCAGGGAAGCATTCAAACACTTTGTTAAAGAGCAGCTGGCTAAATTTGGCGACTACCAGGATGCAATGGTGTTGGACGAACCTTTCCTGTTTCACAGTATTTGTTCAGTATATTTAAATTGTGGGCTGCTTGATGTGCGCTGGATGTGCCAGAAAGTTGAAGCGGCGTATCAGGAGGATAACGTTGCGATAAATGCGGCTGAAGGCTTTATCCGGCAACTGATTGGCTGGCGTGAGTACGTCCGAGGCTTATATTGGTTGCTAATGCCGGAATATAAAGAACGCAATTTCTTAAAGGCGAAACGCCCTTTGCCTGGTTTTTACTGGCACGGCAAAACCAAGATGCGTTGCATGCAGCAAGCGGTGAGCCACACCATGACACACGCTTACTCACACCATATTCAACGGCTGATGATAACCGGTAATTTCGCGCTGCTAAGCGGCCTTGATGTTGCTGAAGTCACAGACTGGTATCTGGCTGTGTACGCTGATGCCTATGAGTGGGTGGAACTGCCTAACACTTTGGGCATGGCGTTATTTGCGGATGAAGGCGTGCTTGCCTCAAAACCCTACGCCGCCAGTGGTGCCTACATAAACCGGATGAGTAACTACTGTCAGAACTGCCACTACAAAGTCAAAGAAAGTACTGGCGAGGGTGCTTGCCCGTTTAATGCGCTTTATTGGGACTTTCTGGCCAGAAACGAAGACAAGCTTGGCGGCAATGCCCGAATGCAATTAGCCTATAAAAATTGGTACAACAAAACATCAGAGCAACAACAGGCATTACGCGATAAAGCAGATGAATATTTGATAAATCTGGAGCAACTTTGAGCTGCCTGGTGCTGCTGGACAAAACACTGCGACTACATGACAACCCATTGTTATGTCAGGCAGGCATGGCAGACCGCAGCCAGCCTTTAGTGGCGGTGGTTTGCCTTGATAAAGCCGCTTTTTTTGGTAGTCAGTATGGTGTAGCGCGAGCCAGCCTGTTACGACTGCAACAGCAATTGCAGCTGATAGCAGACAGCGAACAGGCACTGGCCAAATTAAACATTGGCCTGGTGACTTTATTTGGTGACCCGTTAACAGAATTGACTGCCCTTGCCCGAGCACTTAATGCAACGCAGATTCTGACAGCAACACCGGTAGGCTATTACGAGCAACAACTCGTTATGCAACTCGCGCAGCGCTTTGAGGTAAATACAGACGATGTAAACAGTTTACTGGGTAGCCCGGCGCTTGCACCGCAATTACCTGATTTTCCGGATAGCTTTAGTAAGTTTCGCAAGCAACGGGAACCGCTGTTACAAGTTGACGTTGCAGTGCCTGAGTTTACACCGCTGCCACAACAGCGCTGGCTAACTCCTGCAAAAACTGCCCAATTTTGTGAGAACTTCAGCCAGTTAGCCGCCTTTAGTCAGCCAGGTAACCTACCCGGCAGCAGCGAACAACAGGCACTGCGCCGGCTTGATGACTTTATCTGGCAAAAACAGGCGATCCGTCATTACAAAACCAGCCGTAATGGCTTGCTGGGTGAGTATTATGCCAGCAAGTTTTCGGCAGCGTTGGCTTGTGGCTGTTTGTCTGTGCGCTTTTGCTGGCAGCAGATTGTGCAGTTTGAGCAGCAACAGCTGGCAAATGACTCGACTTACTGGCTTAAGTTTGAGCTGTTATGGCGGGAGTTTTTTCGCTGGCAGTTTCGAAAATATGGTAAGGCTTGGTTTAGTAAAAATGCCATAAAAGGCCCACTGGACTTCAGTAAGCCCCATCTTAACGTGGCACAGCATAAAACGTTTAATCATTGGTGCGCCGGACAAACCGGCGTTCCCTTTGTTGACGCCAATATGCGATTGCTTAACACTACAGGTTTAATGAGCAATCGTGGTCGGCAAAATGTGGCGAGCTTTCTGATCCATGACCTTGGCATTGACTGGCGACTTGGCGCCGCCTATTTTGAGCAGCGCCTGCTTGATTATGATGTTGCCAGCAACTGGGGCAACTGGGCTTATATTGCGGGCAGCGGTAACAGCGGCGAGCGCCAGTTTAATGTGATTAAGCAAGCGCTTAACTATGATGGAAACGGTGATTTCGTCCGTACTATGCTGCCGGAGCTAACAGCGCAGGGCAGCATGATCCATCAGCCCGGCCCGGCAGTTAACGTACCTGAGCACTGGCACTATTGGCTGTCTAAATTGACTGACCGCAAGACCTGAACAAATGACCAGTCTGGTATGGTTTAAACGGGATTTACGGCTGCAGGATCACCAGCCGCTATGGTATGCCGCTAAACAAGGCGCGGTATTACCGGTATACATCATTGAACCCGATTACTGGCAGCAGCCCGACACGTCATTGCGTCACTGGCAATACATTGCGCCGGCGCTGCAAGAACTTGATCAGCAGCTGAGAGCACTTGGTCAACCCTTATTGGTGGTTAAAGGCCCTGCCACTGTGGTGTTACAGCAACTGTGTAAGCAGTTTGCTATTCAACAGGTATTCAGCCATGAAGAAACCGGTAATCTATGGACCTATCAGCGGGATCTGGCCGTTGGCAGGTTGTTGACAAGCCTTCAGATCCCTTGGCAACAGTATCGCCAGTTTGCAGTGTTTCGCCGCTTAGCAGACCGCGACAATTGGTTTGAACTGGCAGATAACTGGCTGAAATCAGAGATATGCCCCACGCCTGATAAACTACCCTGGATTAGCTCGGGCAGCCCCAGCGCATTGTCGCATGGGCCTCACCGTGGCAAAGATTTACCCGCAGTCAGCATGTTGCAAACAGCAACGTACCCCGAAGATACCTTTCACAGCTTTGTTAATCACCGCAGCCGCCACTACCGACAGCATATTTCATTGCCAGCCAAAGCAGAGCGCAGCGGTTCCCGTTTAAGTCCTGCCATTAGTTATGGCCAGTTAAGTTTGCGCCAATTACAGCAACAGAGTCTACTGGCACTAAAACAACACACTCAGCAGCGCCAGAAACAAGGCTTGCAAGCGTTTTTCAGCCGCTTACGCTGGCATTGTCACTTTATGCAGAAACTGGAGGATGAACCGGCGGTGGAGTTTTTTAATATGCACCGGGGTTTTGATGGCATGCGCGAAAATGATTTTAATCCGGGATTGTTCAACGCGTGGCAAAATGGTCAAACCGGTTACCCGTTAATTGATGCGGCCATGCGTTGTCTGTTAGCTACAGGTTGGCTGCATTTTCGTGGTCGAGCCATGTTAGTTGCCTTTGCCAGTTATCACCTGTGGCTGCATTGGCGCCCGGTCGCACTGCATTTAGCGCAATGTTTTGTGGATTACGAACCCGGGATACATTACCCACAAATTCAGATGCAGGCGGGCACTACCGGCATTAATCCGAACCGGATGTATAACCCGATAAAACAAAGCCAGCAAAAAGATCCGGACGGTCAGTTTATCCGGCAGTGGTTGCCCGAGCTTCGGCAGTTACCGAACAGCTGGCTGCACACGCCTTGGCTGCTGCCACCGGCACTGCAACAGCGATATGGCTGCATTATTGATATCAGTTATCCGGCACCGATTGTCGACTTACAGCAGGCACAGCAGCAAGCCAGGGCAAAACTGGGGCTATGGCTTAAAAACCGATCCAAAGCGCAATGGCACCACCAGAAACAGGCCGTCATAGAGCGCCATGCCAGTCGCAAGCGACCAATAGCGCTCAAAAAAACACCCTCTAAAAATCAGTTGAGCTTTGACTGGTAAATCGTTAACAGGTTTTCTTAGATGGCGTCTTCATCTTCTTCACCGGTCCGGATCCGAACCACCCGTTCCACTTCAAACACAAATATTTTGCCATCGCCAATCCGGCCGGTTTGCGCGGTTTTCATTATGGCTTCAACACAGCGCTCAACCAATTCATCACCAACGATAATTTCCAATTTAACCTTAGGCAGAAAATCGACCATATACTCTGCACCACGATACAGTTCGGTATGGCCTTTTTGCCGGCCAAAGCCTTTTACCTCGGTCACTGTCATGCCGGTTATTTTGATATCGGCCAGTGCTTCGCGCACATCGTCAAGTTTAAAAGGCTTAATTATGGCTTCAATTTTTTTCATCACGAATTCCAAAGCTTAGGGCCAGAAGTTAGCGCCAGTATAAACCATGCGCCCGCCGGCATCAGCTTTTTAGCAGCAATTAGTTGATCCTATTTCTGTCAGATACGTTAAGATATTGTGCTTTTTTAAAACGACAGGCTAATTAAAATGCAGGCTGAACATATCATTGCCCAAATGCGGGTTTTACCTGAAATAGATGCAGACGTTGAGATCCAACGCCGGGTCAAGTTTATAAAACAACAATTACGTCATGCCGGGATGACCAGTCTGGTCCTTGGCATTAGTGGCGGCGTGGATTCTACGACCTGTGGCCGGCTGGCTCAGTTGGCCATCAACGAATTAAACGATGAGTATGGTGCTGGCTATCAGTTTATTGCAGTTCGGCTGCCCTACGGTACACAGCATGATGAAGATGAAGCCCAATTAGCCATCCGCTTTATTCAGCCAACTAAAGCAATAAGCGTTGATATTAAAGCATCGGCTGATGCTATGCATCAAACTACTCTTACGGCGCTCTCTAGTGCCAGCGACAGCAAAATAAGTGAAGCGAAAGCCGATTTTGCTAAAGGTAATGTTAAAGCCCGCTGCCGGATGATAGCCCAGTATCACATTGCGGCGCTTAATAATGGCCTGGTGCTGGGCACCGATCATTCTGCTGAAAATATTACCGGGTTCTATACTAAATGGGGTGATGGTGCCTGCGATTTAGCCCCTCTTTTTGGCTTAAGTAAACGCCAGGTTCGCGCCCTTGCTGCCAGATTAGGAGCACCCCAAGTACTGGTTGGGAAAACGCCAACAGCAGATTTAGAATGCCTTGCGCCACAAAAAGCCGATGAGGCTGCACTGGGGCTGACCTATGATCAAATTGATGATTTTCTGGAGGGAAAACAAGTTGCACCTGAAGTGGCACAGCGTTTAATTAGTATTTACCTGAAAACCCAGCATAAGCGCGACCCTATACCGACAATTTACGACTAACGCCTCGTGCACACTTAAATCGGACACAGGTCAATAATTACCTCGTTAACGCGCCATAATGCCAGTATGCTGGCATTAAAAAAACACTTTATAAATATCTTTGCTACACTTTGCTTACTTAAATACTGGTTTGCAGGGAGTGCATTAATGACAGGTTGTTCAAAGCAAGCAGGGCTAACCCTGCTTGAATTAGTGCTGGGTCTGGCAATTATGGCTGTATTGTTGCAAGTTGCCTTACCCGCCATGGCTGAATTAATTAATAAACAGCGTGCTGGTAGTTATATGGCGCAGTTTAGCCGCCACCTCGGCTTTGCCAGGATCCAGGCAGCAAACAGCCAACAGCCGGTTAGAGTCTGCCCCTTGTCGGGTAGCGAATGTCAGAGCAACTGGCACCATTACCCCCTGGTAATGAGTTTACTTAACCCTCACACTGAAACCGAGTTTATGTTGCGGCAAATTCCGCCGGTTTTCAGTCAGCACCAATTAAAATATAACCGCAGTCAATTACAATTCCGGCGGGATGGCAGTTTAAATGGATTGGAAAATGGCACTTTTTATTATTGCCCACAGCCGACATTCCGATGGCATTACACACTGGTATTAAACCAGGCAGGACGTAATCGTTTAACCTTTCATCATAGTCCCTGCCCTGAGTAAGGCTGGACCGGCTAGTCCCAGCAGAATAATGATGATGGCAAACTGCGGTTACGCTCGCCGGTATGATCGAGGGTAAAAACCAGACACTCATGGTCTGCCGTCTGCGCCCCCTTGGCTGTGGCTTCAAGAGTAAAGCTGCCAGCATCACTCAGCAATACCTGTAGCTGATAGCGCCCGCTGGCGGTCATGCCATCTGATGCGACACCCAGTGCTGCGACATTATCGGTGTAGTGACCATAATCTGCTAACAGGCGCTCCTGAATATTAGCAGCCGTCAGCAACACCCGGCTCGCCTCAGCACGATGGGTTTTTAATACATACTGCTGATAAGACGGGTACGCAATGGCACTAAGAATGCCCACTATCGCTACCGCAACCATGAGCTCGATTAAGGTAAAACCGTTGCGCTCTATTGCGACCATCAATGTGCCCCTGTTTCATGCCGGTAGGTTGCCAATTTCAGCCAACGGGGGAATTCATCCAGTTTTAATTGCTCGGTACAGTCCTGGCATGCTGACGAGATCATTTGTAAATCGCTCAGAACCAATTGCTGCTCATCAGTGTTATCCAAAACCAACGCTGCCGTACCATCAGGTTGCTGCAGTAATTTTAATTGCCCCTCGCCATTTAGCAGCCGAAAACGGCGCTGACTGTACACCAAACCGCCACTGTGTAATTGCATGGCAACAATATCGTGCTCTGCACTCTGATCTGCACACACCTCTGCATTAAAATCGCTGCCAGCCACCGCACTGTAAATGACTCCGGCCACGACTTTAGGCGGCTGGGTTACCTGACCAGATAACCTGGCCCACCAGCCGGCGCTATTGACGATATTTCTCCATTGTTCACTGCTAAGCCCCTCCTCCCGCTCAATCTCGGTTAGCACAGTGCGGTCAAACAAAGCATCAAACTCAATAGGGTCTGCTAACGGCACATAAGTTGGCAGGCGCAATGTAAACAATGCATCCTCGCCAGTGGTAATATTCCGGGCAATCAGTAGTAACTTGTGATGCCTGCCTGCTAAACCATCCGGACGCAACAGTGAGGGCAAGCTCACCTCCATTACGCCTGCGCTTGCAATAAAGCGCCAGTCTGGCTGAGCTAAATCGGCCAGCAGGCGTGTAGGCCCAAAGCCTGTCGCATTGACCTGGGTTAACCAAATCCGGCCAATAATATCGGTAGTTATCAGATGGTCAATCAGACCATCGTAATCACTGTCCAGCGGTTCGGGTCTGGCATAAAACGCAGCGGCGGCACCTGTGCTATCTGATAATGGCCAGTGGTGCAAAGATGCCAGTACTAGCGGGCTATCAGCTGAATACAATTGCAACTGACCAGCGCCATCATGATCGTTGTGATGCAGAAATCGTTGTATCGGACCGGAACTGCTGCTGCCTTTCATTTCCAGCACTCGTGGTTCTGCCGGTGCTCGCCAGCATTCCGGAGTGGTTGCCAGAGCACTGAAACAAAACACAGCAGTT
The DNA here is from genome assembly GCF_041616895.1 of Arsukibacterium sp. Taxonomy (GTDB): domain Bacteria; phylum Pseudomonadota; class Gammaproteobacteria; order Enterobacterales; family Alteromonadaceae; genus Alishewanella. The sequence goes on along the minus strand of NZ_JBFJPY010000011.1, from coordinate 33,471 downwards.
GCGAGCAAAGTCAGTAACACGATGGCTAGTAGTGGAGCGAGTTTTAACCACGGCTGGCTCTGCATCGCTGTATTTCTGTTGCTTTTAAACTGCGAATTTGCACGGTTAGTCTGCACTGAGCACCTCCCCGTCGACAATTTGCTGGCGCAGTAACATACTGCTGTAACTGGTGGCAAAGCGGCTGTCATCTGATAGTAAACTGGTTGTCAGTGTCAGCAAATCACATTGCACGAGGGTGTCAGACCACACCGCATAACTGGCTGGACAACGGCTGACAACAGTTAACTCTGCTTCGCTAATGTCACTGGTGGTGTCCGTCACTGAATTCAGATGAAGTGTCAGAGCTTGTTGCTCAAACAGCAATTGCCGCTGGGCACTTTGTGCAGACTTAATACTCATCTGACTAATAAATAAATTTGCACTGACAATTAACAGCATTACCAGCAGAAATATTAACGCGCTTATAAGCGCCATACCACTCTGTCGCATACAACCTCCCTGTTGTGGGTAGCCATTCTATGTGGATGAAATAACTGCTTTTCGATTGTTTAACTAAAAGTTGCCGGCGTGGCGACTGCGACTAAAAGGCAGCATTATTAAAATAAACGCTACCGGCCAATAGCAGCCGTCGGTAATGATCATCAGGCGCTTCAAACTGGCTGGCACCCATCTGATAAATTTGCTGATTGACATAACTTGGATCCGGAAAGGTGCTGCGCACTAAAATGTAAAACCGGATGCTGACAATATAGCCCTGTTGCTGTTGCCAGTGTTCGCGGCGCATTAACGCAGTTGGCAGCGTGTAATTTAAGCGGCCATCCGCATCACTATCAATGCCAAATTCAAAATGCAGGCGCTCTACCCCATCAATAATTGAGTCGGTTGCAATTCTGGCGCTACCAGTGGCAGAGCGAACTAGCCTTTTTCGCATCAATACCGGAATGGTCTGCCCATCAACCCGCTGATTTTGTATATAAAAAACTAAATGCTGATAAGGGTAATATACACTGTCAACCTCAAGCCCCGGGCTGTCCTGACTGACAAAACGGCTTTGCTGCCAATGTGGACTAACATAAAACCGGTTCGGCCTCAGCTCTGCTGAGTTGACCGCCAGGCCAATGGCTCTTTTCAGTTGCAATACTTCACTATCGACGGCTAGCGATGTCAGACAATTAAGCTGGCGTCCTGATGTCGCGACTTTGCCGTATAAACTGGTAAAAACCTGACCCGCGACGGGAAAGCTGCCACTATCCAGCTCTGCTTCAACACAATCCGGCGCCGGTGACTCGATTTCAACAGTTGCCTCGCTAATATCACTCAGACTAACACCACCCCAAAAGCCGCTATTCTGCAATTCGTTATGCAGCAGGTTAAGCGCTAACTGGCCATTTTGTTGCAGCTGTGCAAGTTGCTGGCTTTGCCTGGATGACGCTGCCAGGGTAATAAAAATTTGCACGGTAAACCCCAATAACACCAGCCCTAACAGCATGGCGATTAACAGCTCTACCAGTGAAAACCCCCGGCCAGTCATCGTCACGGGAGCCTTGCTGTTAATGCCAGGCCTGAGCGACCGGGCGCCGCTTCGCAGCTCACTGAGGCAGCCTTGTCTGCATTGGCTCTTTGCTGCCAGCTCGCCTGTAACTGCACATTACCTCCGGCGAACTGCAGACAAAACTGCGGCGAGAAGAGAGGTGCTGCGCGCTCTGCTTCGCTTTGCCACAACTGCTGCCAGCGCGCTAACTGGTAATCACGCAATTGCGTATTATTGCAGCTAACCTCAGCCGAACAGTCTGGCAGTTCTGCCGAGCTATCTGGATTAAGTTCAAGGGAAAAAGCAGGGTGGTCGGTTAACACGGCGCCAAGCTCCTGCACCAGGGAAGCACTAAGCGCAACCGCAGTGGTTCGTTGTGTGGCATCTATAACGTATTGTAAAGCGAGGGTTTGCCCGGCTAAAACGCCAAGCAATCCCAGTTTAAGGATCAGTAAGGTGATTAAAACTTCCAGCAGACTCACGCCGCGTTGTAACCGCATATCCGTATGCCATAGTTAATTTACTTAACTATAAAGTTACAACATTATTTCAAAAGATCAAATTATAACCACAATTAATTACCAGCAGCGTTGCACATCAGCGACAGCAAAACCGCCATTCGCCCCTCTACGCCCAGCTTGGTTCAGGGTAAGGGTACCGCAGCCATCGCCTGCCTGAGCTCCGGTTGGAGCCGCACTCAGAAGAAAAGTCCTGTCAGCTACACCGGTAAGACTAAAGGTATAACGGTTGCCTACATCATCCATGCATTGCATTGCCGGCAATACCACCCCTTCATACGAAAAGGCTGCCGTATACCCGCGCTCCATAAACTGGGCCTGCTCCATCAAACAGGCCGCTGCCGCCGCACGGTTGGTGCGCTGCACATAATCCTGATAAGAAGGGTAAGCAATAGCAGCTAAAATACCGATTATTGCTACTACTACCATAAGCTCGATCAGGGTAACACCTTGCTGTTTATATTTCATAATACTACTCATTGATTAGTGAGTTCGCGCCAGGATACCCGGCCCCGAAGTACGCCTGGTGCTACCGTGACATTTGCTATCCGGGTATCGGCTAAACCGATCACCATATTATCTTCAAAAAATACCGGTTCGCTTGGCATACCATCAAAGCGGATCCCGGTAACCGGCACCACAACGTCATCGACCGTTAAACCGTCGTCACTATCGACCACACCGTCATTGTTTCTATCGAAAAATAAGTAACTTAAACGACTGCCGGTATAAGGGCTAACGGACATGACCCAACCACTACCCTGTGGGTTACAATCATTATCACCTGGCGTAATGGTATTAATCACCAGGCTATTACCTACCAGCTGTGGCCGGTTAACTATCCGCTCTCTGGCATCACCTAAATCGATATACCAGCCACGCAACCCCATCATGTCATAGGGCGCGCCAGGTTCGATTACTCTGGCATTGTCAGCCTGTGACACGATATTACGTTGTTTTAAATCTGCTCTGCCATTAATCGCAATGCCGTCACGAATACCATACCAGCTATTTGGATCGCTTAATAACGGGTCTTCGCTGGAGAGCATTTTACCGGTACCAAAAAACACCCATAAATGGCCAGTTTCCGGTTGCGCAGATAACGACAGGCCACCGGTTATCGCTTGTGCATCACCTACGGCATCTTTTGCGGTAAATAACGGCTGCCCACTGTAGGCAACATTCCATTCTGATGGGTTAGTGGAAGATAAATCAAATTTCCAGATATTACCCAATATATCACCGCCAAAGAACCAATCGGTATTACCGTCGCCAGTCGCATCCCAGCCTTCTACCTGGCCCAAACCATTCGGTGAACCACTGGTGGTCTCCAGTCTTTTCAACACTTCACCGTTGGCTAAATCAATAACCAGCAAGCCTGCTTTATTGGTGCTGTTGTTATAACCATAGCCTGCAACTGCCACCCATTTACCGTTATTCAAACGGGCAATCACCGGTTTGTTTGTCGTCACACCAAGCTCAGGATAACGCTTATCCCAAAGTACTTTACCTGCAGCGGTTGTCGACGCTAATGCAGAAGGGTCTGTAACATCAATTGCAAATAAGCTATCACCACCACGCCCCAGTGAACCTAGCAATATTGAACGCCAGGCACTTCCTATGTAAGCATCAAACACCACAGATGAGCCATCAACATAGTACTTGTGTTGATAGTCAGGGTCGGCATACGATTCCAAATCAGCTGCTGTAGTCAGTATCTGCCGTGGCACATAGGCCATCACTTCAGTACCATTGGTGCCGTTAAACGCATGCAGCATACCGTCGTTCGCACCAACATAAACCATCGGCGCCCTGGCAGCATTACTGATTAAAAACGACCGATAGCTGCTGGCACCATCCCAGTTGTATCGTTGGTAATTACGGTTAACCGGCGCAGCAAGATAAAGTGGCGAAGAGTTCGCAATATCACCCAGCAGCGATACCCGCCGCCGGAACTCTGCACTGTCGCCCAGCTCCAGGGATTGATCACCACGCAGATAATTAATCAGGTTTATTTTACCACTTAACGCATTACCATCAGCAGTGACGTTAGTTGGCGTAAAATCCGCGGCAACACCACTTGTTTTGCCAAACAAAATTTTGCGACTGTCCCAGGCAGGGAAATTTGACTGCCATACCGGGGTATTTACATCATCGATATTAAATGACTTCAGTGAACCACTCCACTCACCAGAGTTAAAGCTGCCCTGATAAACAAAGTTATCGGCCTGCATTGAGGTTGTAGTCCCTGCCAGGTTTGAAGCAGATGCTACCCGGTCAATAATCGCAGTAAGCGTACGCTCCAACTTTGAAGCAAACTCATCGGGTTTATCAGCAGTAAAAAAACCACCCCGGCCATTCACTGAGGCATGCAGTAAATCATCGATTTTAGCCGGATTAGTACTTGGACTTAACCAATTGATCGTGGCACCGCTGTTTATTGCCGCGAAAGCGTTGTCAGGATCTTCATTACCCACTACCCCTAAGCCAATACCAAAGGTAACCATATGCTGCCAGAATGCCGGATTAATGGTGCTGGTAGGTACCCGGTTATCCAGGTCAGGCCGTAAATCATTTTTCCAAAACTTCATTGCGACATCGGCTAAAGTTTTATCACGACTATCAGCAAAAGGCGCAACTGGCGTATAAGTGTAATTTGCACCAGTATCCCCCTCAGGTCTCAGAATGGTTGTTCCAGCTGTACCATCCTGATTACCTACTGAAATATCATCGGAGTCCGACCAATAACCATCCGTCATCAGTATGGTAAAACTTTGCCGGCACGAAATATGATCAATGGGTGCTTCAGTGCCAGAACCAGGATTCACACCCCAAGGCCCTCGACTGTCATCTCTGGAATAATATTGACCTGCCGCATTTAATGCCGTTAACAATGGCGTTCCAGCTGCTGGCATCGCTCTGTTATATAAATCGCTGAAGAAACTTGCTTTAGCACTATCTTTAAACTCGCGTACACCTCGCACTATGACATTGGTGTCGACACCATCAATAGTGGAGCTAGACTTATTAATGGCACCAAAGCCAACCCGCATTTTTTCTGATTGACCAACAAAGGCTCGGCCGATACCTGCCCGACTGGTAAGAATACGAGAACGGTGATAGGTATACCAATTGGCAAAATTCTGAATTTCCTGGGCGTATGTACATACGCCCGCAGTACAATCTGTCCGGCTTGTCCGGCCATGACCGCTATACACTGCAGTCACAGGCTTTATTTCAACTTTGGTATAATTGCCCCATACCCAGTTATCACCGCCATTATGATTAAAATATGACGCTGGCCAAAAGTTTCTTACTGTTTCATCACTTTCCGTAGTACAACCACCGGTGCTACTGGTACAACGCACCCAACGGCTATTATTATAATTAGAGTTGGTCACCGTCAAATTTCGAGCCCTACTATTGACGGCACCCGTTGGGCAAGTCCCAGTCCTTACCGGGTTATGCCATGCACAAGCCGGATTGGCATCTGGCATTACCGTACCATCTGCAGTCACCCAGGCTTTATAAGTTACTGCCGGGTCGTAGTAACTTTTATTCATTTGCGGTGAGCGGGAAAACGCATTATAGGGCTGGCCATCTTGTACCGTAGGTACCCGGTTATTATAATCTCCAGCTTCATAGATACCGTCAGCACGAGGGAAAATATAGCGGGCGCTTTGTAAAATTGCTTCATCTGGTAATAATTCAAACTGCATTGAACCCGAGTCATCAATAATAAACATAATATTAGGTGGCACGGAGCTGCCGGTTTGCAACGGCGTTTGCGAAATTTCTATTGCCGCATGCGCTACCGCTGAGCCAAACAACATGCTCGCCAGAAAAGTACACTTCACTGGCAGCATTTTTGAGCGTAATAATTTCATTGTCATATCCTCAGCGGCGCCAGATAGTTTGCAAAGTCACTTCAGCCCGGCCCGGCGTTGCCGGGGTCCTGGCAGTAATGCGGAAGGTAGGTTGTAAACAACCCACCGGCGGTGTAGTAGCACGGTCGCAATTGGGTGGGAACGCCCAATCGCCCATGTATTCAACAATATAACTTGCCGGATTGGCCAGGCCCGTGTTCATTGGCGGTGCCCCTAACCAGGTAACCGGCACTCCCGGTGCCCAGCGGTCTGCAGCCACCGGATCTGGAATATCATAAAAACCAGCGTTATTAATTAATGCTACGGGACCGCCAGGCAGCGGCGCAGCATCCAGTATTCGCTCTGCCACTAACAACGCGGCTTCGGCTTGCTGTAAGGCAAGCTGGCGATCATGTAAATTACCTGTCATCTGTTCCTGAACAGTAGTCCGTTTCATATTACTGACTGCCAGCAAGGTTATTGCCAGTAGTAACAGTAAACTGACGACCAGGGCTACGCCCTGTTGTTTAGAATATAGCTTGTGCACCATTACCCCCTAACCTGTTACGTAGCGACACCATAAAATTAACATTACGGACACTATCTGGAACTTCAAGCCCTTGCATTACCGCTTCGTCCAGCTCAACGGTGACATTTACCGCAATGATGCGGCCCCACCTGCCAGCAGCGGTTACCGCTGCTGCGGTTTCAAAATTCATCGTATCGCCATTTAAAAAAGTCATTTGCATATCAACGACACCAAACAACACTTCTTCATTAACCTGACTATCACCAATTAAAGAGGCACGGTATAACGAATGCACTGCTGCATCATCCTGGCTGGGTGCCACAAACCAGGCTATCGATTCAAATCGCATAAACATGGCGTTGTTGGTAAATCCACGCGCAGGCGCGGTGCCCGGTACCCATGGGTTGATAAACCCCAGATTGGTATCGGCATTCAAGCCGTTGCCATCATGAGTTACGGTATCACCTACCGCCGTTGCCACCTGAAAAATACTGGCAGCGTTTTCGTCACAAGCGATAGCTACCTCTCCGGCATCCACCACTGAATCAGCATTTAAGGTAAACGTTATGCCGTCATAATTGCGAATAGAATTACTGTTGCCCGCAGCAAACATTAACCGTAACGCCTGAGTATCATTTTTTGGCGCAAGCCCGTTAATTACCGGTGCTGGTGCGGCCATCCCCAAAATACCAGAACCATTAGTCCAGTCTGCCCAGGCAGGACGCACTCCTGCTATCGCAATAGTATTTCCTACCCAGGGAGAATTATTACAGCCTGAAAATCCGGCATTACGAATATCCTGCGACATTAATTGGAAACTAAGGCGGGCGGTATTTTGCAGTTCGCTTAACGCCATATTTGCCCGACTGGTAGTTTGGTTGGCAATAAATACACCAATAACGCCGCCCAGAACCACTAATCCCAGCACCATGGCAATCATTAACTCAACCAGTGAAAAACCCTGCTGTTTAATTTTCATGGCATTACCTGCGTTACAATTTCGTTTTCAGCACCTAACCGTTCATCACCCCAATTAATCGTCACCGTATAGCGGTCTACATCCCAGCTCACTACCGGGCATGTTTCATCTCGGGTCGCTTCTTTAACATCCAGCACCCAATTGGCCGTTCCTAATTCTGTACTGCCGACACAATCACTGAAAGCGTAATTGCCTAACCGTGCCTGCTCCGGGTTGGCACGAAACAGTTCCGCCAGAGAATCGGTGAGAATCACCGCCATGGTACGCTCCAACGAGCTATTTGTATTACGCATACTGGACGTTTGTAACGCGGCAACGCCCAGCAAGCCGATCCCCAGCACTAACACAGACACCAGGACTTCCAGTAAGGATACGCCATGCTGTTTTTTTATACCTAATGGGTGTTTTCTCATTTTAAGCACCTTATCAAACCGGATTAGCCGGGGTTGGACAGCTATCAGCCACGTCATTACTCACCACCCGGGTACGGCCTCCAGAGCGAAGTTCAATATCACGACTATTCGGGGTTATGGGGTTGTCTGGCAAACAAATACGGATCACGCCATTTAAGGCGTTATTAGCCGTACCGCTGCGAATTAACCCCTGCGGACTGAAGCGGATAGAACTTCCGGTACTACCGATTGTTGCCTCCACCACACTGTTACTGGCCTGAACCGTTAAATTGGATGACAACATCACGCTGCTGGCTATGGGAGTCGCATCAATAGTGCCGCGAACTAACCAGCCTTGCCAACCCGCGGCAGGCGCCGTAGAGCAGTTTTCCCCATCTGCAGAATGACAGAAAATCATGCTTTGATTCTGCTTAATGGCTTCGGTTCTGGCCAGTATAAGCCCGGCCAGAATATCGTTAGCCTGAGAGGTAAGCCGATTACTGTTCACCAAACTGGCGAAACTCGGCACCGCCACGGTCAGCACTATGGCTAACACCGCAACGGTTACCATCAATTCAATAAGGGTAAACCCATATTGCCTACCTTTCGGCGAGCGCTGGTTTTGCCTGTTATCTGCAACCACTAATGCCATAGTGTTTCCCATTTCTTTGTTATTTAATTGATTAAAACTTTTTGATAGCGTTACCCTAGCAAAAGGCATTGGCTATTCCTATTGCGACCCGGACTAAAGGTTTATTCTGCCGACAAGCGGCATCGTTATTAAAAAGTGCTTATGACGACCTTAACTGCGAGTAAGCTTTAACACCTGCTTAACCTGACTGAGTGCCCGTCGACTGACTTCCAGCCGCTCATCCACCGCAGTTAATTCAATATAATGTTTGCCATCGGCGGTTGAACGGAGCGCACTAAAGTAACTTTTGTTTATCAACGTACTGCGGTGAACCCGCACCAGTTGCTCAGGAAAGCGTTGCTGTAATTGATTCAGGCTAAGCTCCAGTAGGGCTTCACCGCCTTCAAAAACCATACGAACATATTTACTGTCGGCACTAAAATACAACACTTTGCTCAGGGCGATCTGGCGTGTTGCGGAACCAAGTTGATAACTGATAGCTTCATCTGCTGCTGCCTGACGCCCAATGTGGGCCCGGGTACGATTCCCTAAACGGGCCAACGCTGCAGCCAGCCGCTCAGCCGATACCGGCTTTAAAATATAATCTGCTGGACATACCTGATAGGCATCCAGCGCGTGTTGGGGGTGAGCCGTGACAAATATAATAGCTGGTGGCAGCGCCTGACTGGCCAATGTCGCGGCCAGTTGCAAACCATCACCACCTGGCATATTGATATCCAACAGCAATACATCGGGCTGCAATTGCTGGCACATTTCCAGAGCTTGCTGGCTGTTCTGCGCCTCACCGACACAACTGAAACCGCTGACCGGTGCCAACAAGCGTTGCAGTCTGGCTCTTGCCAGAGGTTCATCGTCAACAATTAATACTTTCATCCGCCCGGGCCAGCCTGGTTTTTAGGGAGAACCAGTTTAACCCGGAACTGACCATTAACAATACTGCGGGTTAAACTGGCACTGTCACCAAAATACAGTTGCAGGCGTTGCCGGATATTGGCCAGCGCCACGCCATTACTGCGACTTCTATCCAGCGCAGGTGCAAAAGGATTAGTAATCAGCACGGTAACCGACTGGCTACTATTAATCAGTTCAATATCAATGGTGCCGCCATATTTAGCGCTTTCGATACCGTGACGTACTGCATTTTCCAGCAGCGGCTGTATCGTCAGCGCCGGCAGCTGTAATTTGGGTAAGCTGTCCGGTAATTGCCAGTTTTGCTGCATACGCTCACCCAACCGCCATTGCTCCAGCGCTAAATATTGCCTGGCCAGGGTGAGTTCCTCGGTCAGACTAATCTGCTCGCCCGCGTGCATCGCAGCACGAAATAAATCGGCCAGGTTTAATAATGCCTGTTCGGCAGCCTGGCTGTCGTGCTGAGTAAGTTCTGCTGCGGTATTTAAACTATTAAATAAAAAGTGTGGCTGGATCCGCGCCTGCAACGCCCCTAACTCGGCCCGGCTCTGCGCAGCCAACTGCTGACTGCGCTCGGCATGCATCAGTCCGAGCTGAATTGCCATCAACCCCACCACCAGGGCTATCATCAGATTTGCCAGAATAAAATGGATAAAATGTTGGGAAAGCAACACGCCGGCATCATGCAACCATAACCAAGCAAGGCTACTTATCAGCGCCGTGATAGTACAGAGTAATAGCAAACAGCTGGCGGCTATGGATAAAGGTCTTTGGCGGGCCAATACTGGTCGCAGCTTGCAGTAACTGTAGCCCGACAGCAAGGCTATCCAGTGTACAAATAAACTGATTAGCCCTAAACGTTGCCAGGGGCTTTCAGCCGTGCCTGGTGCAAAAGCAAGCAAAATAGCCACAGCCTGTGCCAGTACCAGTACTCTTAGCACCATTCTGCCGTGGCAGAGATCAGGCAGCGGAAATAGCAGGGTAGACTTGCCGGTTACTGAATTATTCACCTGTCCTCCTGCCTGATGTCATCTATGGCTTAACGCAACTCTGCCGGTATGGCAAACACCACGTTCTCTGGCCTGCCCGGGTTTTCATTTACCGTCTGGCCGCCCCACATTTTAAGCTGCGCCACCACTTGCTGTACTAACACCTCGGGTGCTGATGCCCCGGCAGTAACACCTACCGCGTTAATATTCTCCAGCCAGCTTTGCTGAATATCATTGGCGGTATCAATTAAATAAGCCGTACAGCCAATTTTCTCGGCCAGCTCACGTAAACGGTTTGAATTACTGCTGTTTTTCGCTCCTACCACTAACAGTAGATCCGCCTTTGATGCTAAATCACGTACTGCATCCTGCCGGTTTTGGGTGGCATAACAAATATCATCTTTACGCGGCCCGTCAATCTCAGGGAAACGTTGGCGCAGTGCTGTTATCACATCTGCAGTATCATCAACTGACAAGGTGGTCTGACTGGAATAACACAGCTGTGCCGGATTTTTCACCTGTAAGCGGGCAACGTCCTCAACCGACTCAACCAGATAAATACCGCCTTGCGGATTATCATATTGGCCCATGGTGCCTTCCACTTCCGGATGGCCGGCGTGACCAATTAAAATACATTCAATGCCTTTGCGACTGGCCCGGGTAACTTCCATATGCACTTTGGTAACCAAAGGACAGGTGGCATCGAATACTTTTAGTCCGCGTTGTTTGGCGTTTTCGCGCACAGCCTGTGATACACCATGCGCGCTGAAAATGACGATGTTACCATCGGGTACTTCATCCAGCTCATCCACAAACACTGCGCCACTGCGACGTAAGCCATCTACCACAAACTTGTTGTGCACGACTTCGTGTCGCACATAAATAGGATGCTCATATAATTCCAGAGCCCGCTCGACAATACTGATGGCACGATCGACCCCGGCACAAAAACCCCGCGGGTTGGCTAATAAAATATCCATCTGCTTAGCTCACTTTTACGATTTCAATGTTAAACGTCAGGGTTTGCCCGGCCAGGGGATGATTAAAATCTACTGTTACAGATTCACCCACTACGTCCCTAACCAAGCCCGGCAGTTCGGAACCATCTGGCATGGTAAAACCAATGATGCTTCCGACTTTGGCTGGGGCATCGCCGGAAAACTTACTTCGATCGACATAAAAGATATTATCCGGATTCGGCATGCCATAAGCGTCTTGTGGCGCCAGAGTAAAAGTTTTTTTATCGCCAGCAACCAAGCCAATCAATTGCGCTTCAAACGCCGGGGAGATACTGCTGTCGCCCATTTGCAGTTTTGAGGGCTTATTGTGCACCCGGGTGCTTTCTGCTGCACTGCCATCGGCCAAAGTAATATCAAAATGAAATAACACACTACTGTTTGCACTAATGGCTGCCTGCGTCATGCTTTTACCTCAGGTTTACTGCTAAAACTATCCCATATTAGTAAGACGGCGCCAATAAAGATCACCGAATCTGCCAGGTTAAATACCGGATAGCTCCAGTTTTTATAGAACACATGCAGCATATCAATCACATAACCATAAACAACCCGATCAATTAAATTGCCAATGGCGCCAGCCAATACCAACGCCAGGGCCAGACTAAGTTTTTGCTGTCCACGCCCCACCCGGCTTAACCAGATGGCAATAACAATACTGATCACCACTGCAATAGCCGTAAAAAACCAGCGCTGCCAGCCACCGGCATTACTCAGAAATGAAAATGCCGCACCGTGATTGTAAACATGCGCCAGCTCAAATACGGGTAATAATGGTATGCTGCCCTGATACGGAATAGCATGCAGCACCCATTGTTTTGAAACCTGATCGGCGATGATCAGCAGCACGATCAACCACCACCAACGCCAGCCCGTTTCTTTAAGTAACTGCATCAGGCAAATTTCCTCAGTTCACCAACGCCGGCGACATTACTGACACAACGTAAGCAAATGCCGGGGTGAGCACTATCGGCCCCCACATCATGCCGGTGATGCCAACAGCGTTCACATTTGGCAGCGGCTGAGGCGACAACCAGCACTTTTAAACCGGCAATATCAGTGGTAACCGCATTGGCAGGAGCGTCATCGCTACTTACCTGCGCAGTTGACGTAATTAAAGCAAAACGTAACTCGTCACCCAGCTTCGCAAGCGCCGCAGCCAGTTCAGCGCTGGCGTATAAAGTTACCTCGGCTTGCAAGGACGCACCAATCCGATCTTCACGGCGGGCCGCTTCCAGTACCTTGTTAACTTCATCTCGTACCAGCAAAAGTTGTTGCCAGTATTCATCATCAAACTTTCCGGCTGGCATTGTCGCCAGCGCATCGTACCAGACATCGGTAAAGACATACTTGCTGCGATCTCCGGGCAGGGCCTGCCAGATTTCCTGGGCAGTAAAGCTCATCACCGGGGCCATCCAGCGCACCATGCCTTCCGCAATGTGGTACAGCGCGCTCTGGCACGACTTACGGGCAACACTGTCTTTATGCGCGGTGTATTGACGGTCTTTAATCACATCCAGATAAAAACTGCCAAGCTCTACCGTGCAGAAATTCATTAACTTCTGACTGACCTGTAAAAATTGGTAATTATCATAGGCCTCAACAATTTCCTGCTGTAGTTTAGCCGCCCGGCTTACCATCCACAGGTCCAGCTCAACCATTTCATTAAACGGCACCAAATCCGTTGCCGGATTAAACCCATTCAGGTTAGCCAGTAAAAAGCGCGCAGTATTGCGAATACGGCGGTATTTATCGGCAGCCCGGTTTAATATCTCATCCGAAACGGTTATTTCAGAGGTGTAATCGGTTGTGGCAACCCATAACCGTAAAATATCAGCACCTAATTTATTCATGACCTCTTGCGGCGACACGACATTACCCAGTGACTTCGACATTTTACGACCTTCACCGTCAACGGTGAAACCGTGGGTCAGCACCTGTCGATAGGGCGCATGCGTTTTACTCGCTACCCCAGTCATTAACGATGACATAAACCAGCCGCGATGCTGATCAGAGCCCTCAAGATATAAATCTGCCTGCTTCGCCTGATTAAACTCTGGTCGTTGGTCAACCACAAAAGCATGAGTTACCCCTGAATCAAACCAGACATCCAGCGTATCACTCACTTTGACATAACGCTCTGCATCCGTCCCCAGCAGTTCGCTTGCTTCCATATCAAACCAGGCCTGAATGCCGCCCTGTTCTACCTTTTGGGCTACCTGCTCCAGTAACACCTGAGTTTGTGGGTGCAAGGCTCCGGTATCTTTATCAACAAACAACGCAATCGGTACGCCCCAGGTACGTTGGCGGGAAATACACCAATCCGGCCGACCGGCAACCATCTTCTCTATTCGCTGCTGGCCCCAATCCGGGATCCAACGGGTACTGGCGATTTCGGTCAGTGATTTCTGGCGTAAACCTTGTTTATCCATACTGATAAACCACTGCGGTGTGGCGCGGAAAATAATCGGCGTTTTATGGCGCCAGCAATGAGGATAACTGTGCTTGTAAGCTTTATGGACCAGCAACGCCCCAGCGGCTTTTAATGCCTCTACCACACTGTCGTTAGCTTTAAACACGTGCTGACCGGCAAACAATGGTGTATCTGGCAGATAGACGCCATTTGCCCCTACCGGGTTTGCAACTTCCAGCCCATATTGTTTACCCACCACAAAGTCTTCCTGGCCATGGCCTGGCGCCGTATGCACGCAGCCAGTGCCTGACTCGGTGGTAACATGTTCACCCAGAATAACCGGCACGCTGAAATCATAAAGTGGATGGCGGATCTGCACTAACTCCAGTGTTTCACCTTTGCAAAAGCCAAGCGCGTGATAATGCTCGATATTCGCGCGGGCCATTACCTCGTTAACCAGATCGGTGGCGATAATTAAACGCTCCGGACCATTCGGGCCCTGCTCTACCTGCACCAGGCTGTAATCGAGTTTGGCATTAACCGCTACGGCCCGGTTAGCAGGAATTGTCCAGGGCGTGGTGGTCCAGATCACTACCGACACCGGGCCTTGGCCACGATGTTGCTCAGGATGGTCGAATTTATCCACCAGCTGCTCATCAACCAGGGTAAAACGCACATCAATTGCAGGGGATACTTTATCCTGATACTCCACTTCCGCTTCGGCCAGCGCCGAACCACAGTCAGTACACCAATGCACCGGTTTAAAACCCTGCTGTAAATGGCCGTTGTCAATAATCCGGCCCAATACCCGGATAATATTGGCCTCAGAGCTAAAATCCATGGTCCGGTATGGATTATCCCAGTCACCCAGCACTCCTAAGCGCACAAAATCGACTTTCTGCGCTTCAATTTGGGTTTGTGCATAATCACGACAGTGCTGGCGAAATTCGGCTACCGTCAGTTTGGTGCCGGGTTTACCATATTTCTTTTCAACAACCAGCTCAATGGGCAGGCCGTGACAATCCCAGCCAGGTACATAAGGGGCATCATAATCAGACAAGGTTTTTGCTTTAACAATAATGTCTTTCAGAATTTTATTAACGGCGTGGCCAATATGAATGTTGCCATTGGCGTAAGGAGGACCGTCGTGCAAAATAAAACTTTTTTTGCCTTTTTTGGCACTGCGGATCTGCTGATACAGGTTATCTTCTGTCCACTTCGCCAGCATTTGCGGCTCGCGCTGCGCCAGATTGCCGCGCATGGCAAACGCCGTTTCAGGCAGGTTAAGGGTATGCTTATAATCGCTCATCCGTTTTATTCCGTTTTTAAAAGTTAGCTTATGCTGCTGGCATGAGTAGCCAGGCGACTAAAATACATTTTGGCAGCATGCATATCTGCCGTAATTTGATGCTGCAAGGCGGTCAGATCCGCGAAACGCTGCTCAGATCGTAACTTATGGCGCAACGTTACGGCTATCTGACTGCCGTATAAATCACCTTTAAAATCAAAAAGATGTGCTTCAAGCTGTTCTCGCTGACCTTGCACTGTAGGCCGATTACCAATGTTTGCCACGCCCTGAAAACGACCATATTTGGTCTCAGCAGTAATGGCGTAAACGCCACTAACCGGTAATTTGCGCCGGTATAGCCAGACATTAGCCGTTGGAAAGCCGAGATCCCGTCCCAGCTTGCGACCATGCCTCACCCGGCCGGTCAAACTAAATGGCCGCCCCAACATGGTTTCTGCTGCGTGTAAATCATCCTGCTGCAATGCCTGACGGATCAAGGTACTACTTACCCGCTGTTGGCCAAGTTTCAAACTCGAGGTACTGGTCAGGCCAAACTGATAGCGCGCTGCGGCCGCTGCCAGCATGTTAAAATCACCTGCCCGATTGTTACCAAACCGAAAGTCATCACCGACAATAAGCTGCTTCGTACCCAGTTGGGTTAACAACAGCTGTTCGATAAATACCTCGGGCTGCAATGCGGCAAAACGCGGATTAAAGTTAACGCACACTAAACGGTCAATGCCCAGCCACGACAACTGGCTATATTTCTCCCGAAATCGGCTTAACCTGGCTGGCGCGGCGCTACCGGCAAACAATTCCAGTGGTTGCGGTTCAAACACCATAACGCAGGAGGGTAAGTTAGATTGCTCCGCTAAGGCCCGCACTTGTTGCAGTACCGCCTGATGCCCAAGATGCACACCATCAAAGTTGCCTATGGTCAACACACAGCCGTGATGCCTGGGTTGTATGTTATGTAAGCCGCGAATTAACTCCATGCCTGCCTTAAGGTTGTCGTTACTACTGATAAACGCGGCATTATAACCACTAACTTAATTGCTTTCAGCAACAGTTTGCACCCGGAAATGAGATAACCGCACTCCCAACAACCATAACATGACAAAATAACTGACAATACCCAGTAAACATAATAGCGCCAACCGACCAGCCTGAGACCAGAAATCCAGGCTCAGCCACAGCGAAAACGGTGGACTTAGCCAAAATAAGCCGCCCGCCATAGTCACGCTTGCCAGGGCAATTTTTGCCAGAAAAATCCAGCTACTTTTACTAAAATGAAATACCTCAGCCTGCGCCAGGCCTCGGTATAATAAAAACGCATTTAAGCTGGCCGACATTGCCGTAGCCAGTGCCAGGCCGACATAACTAAGCCAGGGGGCCAGCATCAGGTTAAACACCATGTTAGCCACCATGGCAATAATACCAATACGAACCGGGGTTTTAATGTCCTGTCTGGCATAAAAACCCGGGGCCAGCACTTTAATTACCATAAAACTCAGCAAGCCTGTGGCATACGCCATTAAACTGTAGGACACCATTATCACATCATGCTCACTGAACGCACCGCGCATAAACAGCAGCATAATAATGGGTTTAGCCAGCACGATCAGCGCTGCCATTGCCGGCAAACCAAACATAGCAACAAAACGAATAGCCCAATCCAGGGTATGTCGAAATTTAGCAGCACTTGCCGTCGCGTGGTGGCGCGACAAGTTAGGTAAAATAACGGTGGCAATGGCAATGCCAAATAGTCCCAGCGGAAACTCGATTAGCCGGTCTGAATAATAAAGCCAGCTTACTGCTCCGGTCAGCAAAAATGACGCAATAACGGTATCAAGTAGTAAATTAATCTGGCTTACCGATACGCCAAACAAGGCAGGCAGCATTAAGGTACGGATTTTCTTCACGCCAGGGTCACGCCAGCCCCATCTGGGCATAACCAGTAAACCTGCCTTAGCCAGAAACGGTAGCTGAAACAGCAGCTGCACCAACCCGCCAATAAATACCCCCCAGGCGAGGGCCATGGCAGGTTCATTCAGTAGAGGTGCCAGATACCAGGCCGAACCAATAATCGCGACATTTAAGAACACCGGAGTAAAGGCGGCAACAGCAAAACGATTATAGGTATTTAGCAGAGCCCCACTGAGTGCCACCAGACTGATAAACCACAAATAAGGGAAAGTAATTTTTAGCATCAGACTGGCGAGCTCAAATTTGTGGGCATCAGGCCCATCGTTCAGCCACTCAATAAACCAGCCCATCCCAAATAACATGGCAATAAGCGGCGACGCTATCACGCCAAACAGGGTTACCAGGGTAACAATCACGCCAAGCGTACCGGCAACTTTTGCAATCAATTCCCTTACCGCATCATCGCCATGATGGGCTTTAACTTCACTTAATACCGGCACAAAGGCTTGAGAAAATGCACCTTCAGCAAACAGCCGCCTTAGAAAGTTAGGGATCCGGTTAGCGAAAAAGAACACATCGGCCGCGGCCCCTGCGCCAACAAAATTAGCCACCACTACATCACGAACTAAACCTAATACTCGTGAAATCAGTGTCATAGCACTGACAATCAGGCCAGATTTTAATAATTTTCCCGACACCCGTTGCTCCTTTATTTACGCTACCGCTATTTTGGCTCTTTATTAGTAATGATTACCAGTAGCTGTAACAATTTAATTCCTGCACTTTAGCGTTAAAGCATTTGACAACGGGCCATTAAATAGGCATATTATGCGGCCTTTAAAGAGTCCGGTTTTAGTTTTTAGGAGTGTTACCTTGGCTAACATTAAGTCTGCTAAGAAGCGCGCAATTCAATCAGAAAAACGTCGTCAGCAAAACGCCAGTCAACGTTCTATGATGCGTACTTTCATCAAGAAAACCTACGCAGCGGTATTAACTGCTGACGTAACCGCTTCTACTGAAGCGTTCAACAAAATGGTACCTGTAATTGATCGTATGGCGGCCAAAGGCCTAATCCATAAGAACAAAGCAGCACGTCATAAAGCTCGTTTAAATGCGCATGTTAAGGCATTAAAAACCGCTTAATGGTCCGTGACCAACAAAAAAGCCAGCGCAAGCTGGCTTTTTTGTTGGTCACTAAAGCTGATCAGCTGCAATACATTTTGTGCATTAAGGCAATAAGTTGCTCCGCTTCATCACTGCTCAAACGATAATAAACGGTTTGTGCTACTTTGCGGGTTTTAACCAGCTTGTGGCGGCGCAATAATGCTAAATGTTGCGACAAAGCAGACTGACTTAAATCCAGCTTATCATTAATATCACCAACCGACATTTCGCCTTCCAGCAAGTGGCATAGAATTATTAAACGTCGCTCATTCGACACTGCTTTTAACAGTTTTACTGCTTGTGCTGAATTTTCCAGCATGTCATTCAAGTTCATCTTCATTTCTCTGACTTTCTGTATTTGGCAAAATAGTACCGATTAGACCTGAATGCGACAAGATAATCATTCTTATTTAACAAAATAAAACAATAAACAAACATGAATAAGGCAAAGAATAGCCGTTGCAATTAGTGCTGAATTGACTGTACCAGATTACATATTCGTTTTGCCGAAAATGGCTTTACCACGAAGGCATTGGCGCCACCGGCAATCGCATCCTTCAGATTTTCTACACTGGAATACGCAGACACCATAAACACTTTCGTCTGGTCATCCAACTTTTTGAAGCGCCGCAATAATACCTTGCCATTGATGTCTGGCAGCTGAATATCAAGAAAAACTAACTGAGGATGATAAGTTGAAAACAGCTCATCGGCACTGGCGCCATCAGCAGCTTCATAAATGGTGGTAATACCAAGCTGCCCCAGAATCTGCCGTAAATAATCTCGTACCGTGCTGGTGTCATCCACCAGTAACGCTGAAGTGTATGGTTGTGCTGCTTGCATCCCTGAAGCCTCATGACTGAAAAAGCCTTAAATAGCGTTGTCAGGAAGCCTTATCCTGAGCAAAATGCATTTCACCGCCCGCCGCTAGGGCTGGTTTTAAAAGCATGCTAAAGTCCCGATAATGTATCAATACCAAGGTAGAATGAAAAGATGAAATTGTGGTTAACAACAATAATAGCAGCCAGCTTTGCGATAAGTGGTAATGTTCAGGCGAATTCTCTAGAGCTGAACAATGATCTGCCCTACAAATTAGTAGAATCATTGACAGTGGAAGTCGGCCCCCGCCTTGCTGGCAGTGAGGCTGATGCCCGCGCCGTAGCATGGGCAGAGCAGAAATTTAAACAGCTGGGATTTGATAAAGTTTGGACCGAACCTTTTACCATGCAATATTGGGAGCGCGGCAACGCCAGCTTGAGGGTCGAAGCGCCCTTTAATCAGGCGTTGGTGCTGACAGCACTCGGCGGGTCAGTTGGTACCCCCTTTGATGGGATCACCAGTCAGGTGGTGATGTTTGACAGTTTACAGCAGCTGCAGCAAGCCGATCCGACAACCGTAAAAGATAAAATTGTTTTCATTAACCAGACACTGCGCAAAGATATTCGTGGCAGCTTTTATGGCCAGGTCGTTGGCGCACGTGCTCAAGGCGCAGTAGAAGCCGCCAAGCTTGGTGCCAGCGCTATTATTATCCGCTCCGTCGGGACCAGCAATAACCGCTTTGCCCACACCGGTATTATGCGTTATCAGGAAGACGTGCCAAGGATCCCTGCTGCTGCGATTTCGGTTCCTGATGCCCAGCAGTTAAGTAAAATGCTGACACTGAACCCCGAAACCAGCTTACGTCTGCATATGCAGAATAATCTGCCAGGTGAAGTGACCAGCCACAATGTGATTGCAGAAATTACCGGCAGTAAAAGACCCGACGAAATCGTGCTGATTAGCGCCCATATTGACTCCTGGGATGAAGGTACCGGCGCACTGGACGATGGCGCAGGTGTTGGCCTGGTGATGGCCACTGCCGCCTTGTTAAAACAACAACGGCCAGAACGCACCATCCGGGTAGTATTGTTTGGTAACGAGGAAGGAGGCCTGATTGGCGCCCGCGCCTATGCGGCACGCCATGCCGCTGAGCTGACAAACCATGTATTTGCCTCCGAGTCTGACTTTGGCGCCGGCCGGATCTGGCGTTTTGATACTGGTTTTGGTGAACAGGCACTTAAGTTTGGCGCTGACATTCAACAACAACTTAAACATCTTGGTATCGAGGCTGGCAGCAATACCGCATCTGGCGGCCCCGATGTGTCAGTACTCAAAGCACTGGGTGTACCCGTAGCCAGCTTACAGCAAGACGGTACCGATTATTTCGATTACCATCATACCCCCAACGATACGCTGGATAAGATTGATCCGGCTGCACTGCAGCAAAACCTGCAAGCATGGTTGATAATGACCCGCGCGATAGCCAATAGCACGGTTGATTTAAGGAAGTAAACGCTGTCGCAAGCGGTTAAGTTGCGGTGCCGTGTTTTTACACTCAGTTTGTCAGCGCCCGGCGATGCCGGCGCTGCAAATTACGGGTTAGCCACAATTGTACCCCCACGATGAGTAAAATAATGGCCGATGGATAATAAAGCTGATTAAAGGGCATGATAAAAATAGTCATTGATGATAATAAGCAGACAAAAGGCAGAAGCTCATAACCCCAAAACGGCACCGGGCCATTTTTTCGTTCTGCAAAAACGTCATCTTCGCGCCTGTGCTCCGAACGCACTATCCACACCAGAGCGCCAGCCAGAAAAAGTAACGTACCTGACATCATTCCCAGCAAAGAGGGCAGCAATGCCATACTGATTAACCCTGCAAGCATATAACTGTACGGCAACGGTTCATATATTTTAGTTGGTAGCACAACATCACCTTCTTATATCAACCTTAACAACACACCTAAGTATAGAAGCCTGTGCATGCTTTGCCTGTTTTTTATGCAATTCGGTAATCAGTAGCCACACGTAGATTAGCTTTTCTAAACAGTCACGAAGCACTAAAGCATACAAATCATATTGTTAACCCGGCTAAGGCAAAAACCCTCACCTATACCCATTAGAATATATAATGCTAAAGCTGTAAAATTACTCAGTTGATGAAATGTTAGCCACTGCGCATAATGCGCGCCATTGCAGTGAGTTTTTTTGGCGGAAACGTATGGAAAATGTAGTATACGACATCATCAGCTGGATAGGTTTAACCATTTGTATTGGTGCATTTTTTATTAAAGATGTGCTTTTACTTAGATTAGCCACACTAATAGGTTGCAGCCTGTTATTTATCTATTACAGCCATATCTCGATCCCTCAGGGCGTTATTTCTAACCTGTTGGTTTTGTTAATTAATGCTTACTACTTAGTCCGTTTTGCTAATGCCCGCAGAAAAGCGTTAAACGCCAGCAAAGTGGCAACGTCAACGCCTGGCGCATTAACTACAGAAAACTAGCCACACTTGCAGTGTACTCGTGTTTAAGCTTTTTTCAGGTGCACTGACAAGCTATACTTAGCCGCCCAGAGTAGTTGGAGCCGGCTAATGCAAGATAATGAACTTGACCTGTTTCTGCAGGAAATGACTGATGTTAAACCCTTATCACAGGATGAAGTGCGTCAGCAAACCGAATTCAGCCCTACCTTAGCCCAGCAAGCGAGACGCAAAGCCGCCGAACAGGAAATGGAGTACGATCCAAACTATCTGAGCATGGAATATGTTGATTTAGTGAAGCCGGACGACCCTTTCGCATTTTGTAAAGACGGCGTGCAGCAGGGCGTATATCGCAATTTACGGCTGGGCAAGTATCAGCTGGATGCGACCTTAAATTTGCTGGGAAAAACCCTGACAGAAGCGCGCAGCCAGCTGTTACACTTTATTGAAGATTGCCACAAGCGTGGTATCCGTACCTTATTGGTTCATCATGGCATGGGCCGCAACAGCAAACCCCACCCGGCTATACTTCGCAGTTACGTATTTAAATGGCTGCCACAGTTACCTGCTGTGCTGGCAGCTCATACGGCTCAGCGCCAGCATGGCGGTTATAGTGCAACCTATGTATTACTGCAAAAAAACGCGGAGCAAAAACGGCAGAATCGGGAACGGCATACTAAAAGTTAATATCATCAATAAGAGGGCCTGGGATTGGTCGTAAACATCAAGGGGCCAGGGACATTAACCAGTTTACACCGGCAACAACCCTAACCCCTTGATAGTTGGTCATTCCATTTGACCGAATCTTTTCCTGCAGCCTTACTATTATTAACCTATCAGATTAACAACCAGGCCGCTTCGGCTTTGGTCAGAAACGCCGACAGTGCCATAAGACACACCACAACGGCGATTGCAGTAAAGCCAAAACCACGACTGGACGCTTTACTCATAACATACCTCAATAACGCATTTTATTCTTTTTATTAGAGTTTAAGCTTCAGTATACTTAAACCGTTGCTGAGTTTAGTTAACTTGTTACAAATTTACAATAACTGTGTTTTTAACCAGTTAGTAGCCTTTTAGTAAATTCACCGGATTATGCAACGTCAGGCCTTGCTGACTGCGCCGATAATTATCGGCGATTTGGTTGACCACCGTACTGACATTCGTTACCGCTGACACATGGGGAGTAACCAGTATCGCCGGATGCTGCCACAGTGGGTTGTCTTGGGGTAAGGGCTCCTGGCGGAACACATCCAGACATGCTGCCGCCAACGGGCCGTTATTCAATGCCGCCAATAACGCAGCGTCATCAACAATAGCGCCCCTGGCAACGTTAATAAAAATTGACTGCGGTTGCAGAGCCTGAAAAAAATTGCTGTTAAGCCGGCTCTCGGTGGCCGGAGTGAGTGGCAGTAGACAGATAATAACGTCTGCTAATGCGACCGCCTGGTGCAGCTGTTCCTCACCCGCATAACACTGTATACCTGGCAGGCTTTTACTGCTACGAGACCAACCGGCCACCTGAAAACCCAGCCGGGTAAAATGTTGCGCGACAGCACCGCCGAGCTCTCCCAGTCCCAGAACCGTAATATGGCTAAACTTACGAGGGCTTTTGGGCCGCCATAAAAGTTGTTGCTGCTGAGCGCTAAACAGGTCAAGCCGTAACCGGTAGTAACTGACCACGCCATCCAGATAAGTGACCATGGCGTCGGTTAACGCAGGGTCTACTATCCGGCTGATTGGAACATCGGGTAATGTCGGGTCACTCAGAATAGAGTCAACCCCGGCTCCGAAACATTGAATCGCCTTTAAATTAACCAGAGAGTTCAGGCAACCATGGGGTTGCTTCCATACCACGGCAAACTCAACCTTAGCGGGATCGTTCAGCTTCGGCCAGATCTCAATGGGTATGTCTGGTAAGGCAAGCTGCAGCTTTTGCTGTAGATCATCTAATTTCCGATCTGGAATGATTAGGGCAATACTCATGGGCAATTCCGTCTATAACCAGCCAATAACACCCGCTAATACTAACTCATAACATGCCCATGCAGTATCCGGAAAACTTCTGTAAATTGCCATAAAACTGTCGCGCCGCTGTCATACTGCAGCGTTAGCCTGCAGTAGAGGTCGTTGGACAGGCACTATGCAGGAGGTTTTATGTTTAATGTCGAGCAGGTTATTCAGCAACAAATGCCGGGGATCAGCGGCAAGCCATGGCTGTATAAACCACTAAAAGGTGCCTTAAGTTATTTACTGCATGAGCAGGAATTTGCTGCATTTGGCCAACAATACCCACATTTGCAGGGGCTGGACTTTGTCGAACAGGTTCTGG
Organism: Arsukibacterium sp.; assembly: GCF_041616895.1. Classification (GTDB taxonomy): domain Bacteria; phylum Pseudomonadota; class Gammaproteobacteria; order Enterobacterales; family Alteromonadaceae; genus Alishewanella. Next base: position 9,658 of record NZ_JBFJPY010000011.1, on the reverse strand, counting down.
AGTACTTTAATTTCAGCTACAGTGCCCGCGACAATGAAATTGCCCGCATCCCCTCCAGTGGCAAAGTGGTGATTATTGCTAATCATCCCATTGGTTCTCTGGATGGACTGGCGCTGATAAAACTGATCAGTGATATCAGGCCGGACGTTAAAATTATCGCCAATCAGTTGCTGATGTCGGTAAGTGCACTGCATAGCCTGTTGTTGCCCGTCAATAATATGGACGGCGGTACTGAGCGTGGACACTTAAGCCGGATCAGAGCGCATTTGCAGCAGGAAGGTGCTCTGGTGCTGTTTCCGGCAGGAGAAGTGTCGCGCTTAAAACCAAACGGGGTGCGTGATGGTAAGTGGCACAATGGCTTTTTACGCTTCGCCAGCAGCGCCAAAGCGCCCATATTACCTATCTATATCGATGGCAGAAACTCAGCTCTGTTTTATGGCGCCTCTATGCTTTACAAACCGCTGGCGACGATGTTGCTGGTGCAGGAGATGTTTAAACAACAACGCAAAAACATCTCTATGCGAATTGGTGAACAGATCCCTTACGACAGCTATGGCCAACTGCCTTTATCCACAAAAGAACAACTTAAATTATTTAAAAAGCATCTGTATCGACTGGCCAAAGACAAAGCGCCATTGCTGCGTACTCAAAGTACTATCGCCCACCCGGAAACTCGTGCTCAATTAAAAGCTGACTTAGCAAATTGCCAGCAGCTTGGAACCACCAGCGATGGTAAACTTATTTATCTGTATCACCATAAGCAAAGCTCCGCGCTAATGAGAGAAATTGGCCGTTTAAGGGAACTGGCGTTTCGGGCAGTGGGCGAAGGTACTGGCAATAAGCGGGACATTGATAAATACGACAGTACCTATCATCATTTAATTCTGTGGGACCCTGCCGAATTAGAAATGGTTGGAGCTTACCGGCTGGCGCCTGCTGCACAAGTATGCACAAATCACGATGTCAGTGGTTTATACACCGCAAGTTTGTTTCATTATAACCAGACCATGCAACCCTATTTAGCGCAAGGACTGGAGCTTGGTCGAAGTTTTATTCAACCTCGATACTGGGGTAAAAGAAGCCTGGATTATTTATGGCACGGCATCGGCGCCTATTTACAATACCACCCTCATATTCGTTATTTGTTCGGAGCGGTCAGTATTTCGGCCAGCTACCCACAAACTGCGCGCGACTTACTTGTTTATTTTTACTCCTTATATTTTAGCTCTGCAGCGTCTCTGGCACTGGCAGTTCATCCTTATATGTTATCTTCGACGCAACAGCATGAGCTGGCGCTGCATTTTTCTGGCAATGATTACCATGCTGATTTTATCCAGTTAAAACATTTACTGGCTAACATGGGACTTAATGTTCCGACTTTATATAAACAATACAGTGAATTATGCCAGCCAGGCGGAGTCAGTTTTCTGGCATTCAGCACCGATCCGGCTTTTGCTGACTGTGTTGATGGCCTGGTGCTGGTCGATCTTCAACAATTAAAACCGGCCAAACAAGCCCGATATCTGCCGCAACTGGCAAGCTTAGATTACGTAAAGGCAGTGTAAAGAATAACCAAAGTTCAGTTAGCATTAAGCCACAGCCGCCTATAACCTCTACACTTGTGTAATGTATTATCAACGTCGTTAATGCATTACCGCCCACTGTGGAGGAAACCACTATGTTAAGTACCAGTGTAAGCGTAAAAGCCCTGTTACTCAGTGTCATACTGCTGTTTAGCGTTAGCGCTAAAGCCAGTGATACCCTGTCGCAGGCAGAACTGGACCAGATGCTGGCGCCGGTCGCACTGTATCCGGATACCGTGCTGACTCATGTGTTAATTGCAGCAACGTACCCGCTGGAGGTCGTTCAGGCTGCCCGCTGGTCAGAATTGAACCCCGATTTAGACGGTGATGCGGCCGTACAAGCTGTCGCTTCTGAAGATTGGGAGCCCAGCGTCAAAGCATTGGTGGCATTTCCTGATTTATTGCAACGTCTTAGCAATGACTTGAAATGGACGCAGCAACTGGGGGAAATGTTTTTAACGGACGAAGCTGCGGTGCTAGCCAGTATTCAGCAATTACGTGAGCGTGCTTATCAGCAGGGTTCGTTAGATAAAATGAAACATTTGACGGTACAGCGTGAACGTGAGGTTATTGTCATTGAACCACGCCGCCCGGAAGTCATTTATGTGCCTTACTACGATACCCGCGTGGTGTATGGTAACTGGTGGTGGTCAGCATATCCGCCGGTATACTGGCATGCGCCCCGTGGTTTTTATGCTAGCAGCCATTTTTACTGGGGCCCCAGCTTTACGGTACGTCCGTCATTTTATTTCAGTATATTTGACTGGCATCATCGCCATATCGTGGTTAATCATCATTATTACCACACACCACCTCGTTATTATCCGCGGCGAAATAAGCACTATACTGACGCCCGGCGCTGGCAGCACGACAGTTACCACAGACGTGGCGTACACTACCGGCACGAAGTGCTAAACCGTCAGCATAACTTTGGCTATGCCCGCCAGGTAACGAAGGAATACCGTGCAGAAACCGGCAAACGACGTGACCAGCAACATCGCGCATACGACAACACTCATCAGCAAAGCCGTGAAAGTACCATGATGCAACGACGCACCGCTGAACAGGTTAATTTACGCCAGACGCCGGCAGCTACTGCCAGCCGTCAGCTTAATAGCCAGCAGCGAGCTGAGCGGATTGAGCGTAACGAAAGGCCCCAAGTGCACCACCGGGAGCACCAGGCCAGTCGTCAGCAAGCTGAACAACAACCAGTAAGAACCACGGTTAGTCGGCCAATGCAGACTACTACGCCAATAACTGCTGAGCGCCAGCAGGTGGTGCGCCACCAACAGACCAGGCCAGAACAACGGATAACACCGGTGCAGCGGCCAGAGCCACAGGCGCAGCCGCAACGTCAGGTTCAGCCACTGCGTCAGGCTCAGCCAGAACGTCAGGTGCAGCCGCAACGTCAGCAGGTGCAGCCACAGCGTCAAGTCCAGCCACAGCGCCAGATAGAGCGGCCTGTGCCCAGCGCCAGTCGCGAAGTGCGGGGGAACCGCGAGGCACAGCGCATTCAATAACCCGATTTTGTTTCACGTGTTAAAAAGCCAGGGCAACCATGCCCTGGCTTTTTTTCGACTAAAGTTGGGGCTGGCAACGGCACTTACTGTGCTTTACAGTAGCAGTAACCGTCAATTTTCAGGTAATGCACTATGGCACCTGCCCCGCTAAACTGGCAACAGTTGCTTAAGTCCGGTAACCGGATTTTTATTGGTTCGCATGCTGCGGTACCTACTGCCCTTATTGACGACTTAATTAGCCACGCCAACAGTCTGCACGATATTGAAATTGTGCAGCTGGTAACGCTGGCCGACAATAAATGGGCAGAGCCGCAATATCAGCATTTATTTAAAGTGAACACCTTTTTTATTGGTGGTGAAAAAATTCGCCAGGCGGTAGCAGAAGGGCGGGCAGACTACACCCCCTGCTTTATGACCGATATACCGGCCCTTTTTACCGACGGGGTGTTACCGCTGGATGCCGCATTGATCATGGTAAGCCCGGCAGATGAACATGGCTATCATTCGCTTGGGGTATCGGTTGACGTGGTAGCCGCCGCGGCAAAAGCGGCTAAAAAAGTGATTGCACAGGTAAACCCACAAATGCCGATTACTTTTGGCCAGTCCTTTATTCACCGTGACGACATTGACACCTTCTATTATGCGGATCAATCGCTGCCAGAGGCAGTAATGCCCGAGCTGGATGCCCGTACTGAACGAATAGGCCAGTATGTGTCACTGCTGGTGGAAAATGGCGCCACAGTCCAGCTGGGTGTCGGACGTATTTGTGCTGCTGTTACTAAATACCTCAGTAATCATAAAGATTTAGGCCTGCATAGCGAAATGATCACAGATGGCGTGCTGGAACTGATCAGAAAAGGCGTCATTAATAACCGGCGCAAAACCTTCCATCCAGGTAAAAGCGTGGTTAGTTTCTGTATCGGCAGTAAAGCGCTGTATCAGTTTGTCGATCAAAACCCACATATCGGCTTTTATCCCAGCGAGTATGTTAACTCACCGGCCAATATTGCGCGCAACGATAAAATGGTAGCCATCAACAGTGCCATCGAAGTTGATTTAACCGGCCAGGTTGTCTCAGACTCAATTGGTCATCATTTTTACAGCGGTATAGGCGGCCAGGTTGATTTTAGCCGCGGCGCGTCAATGAGTAACGGCGGAAAACCAATTATTGCCCTGCCGTCCACCGCTAAAAATGGCAGTATTTCCCGCATTGTGCCGCATATCAGACAAGGCGCCGGGGTGGTCACCAGCCGTGGCCATGTCCACTACGTGGTCACCGAGTTTGGGGTAGCGTCTTTGCGCGGTAAAAGTGTGCGTGAGCGGGCGCTGGAACTGATTAGGGTAGCGCACCCGAAGTTTCGCAGTCAGCTGCTGGCAGAGGTACGAAAGTTTTACTGGGTACCCCATTATCAATTACAGACACCGGTAGAGGTTGCAGAACTTGGCGCTGTCGGTTTTAAGGAATTACAACTTGACGGTGAAAGCTTTGATTTACGGCCCTTGAATCCATCGGATGAGCGCCGATTGCAGGAGTTTTTTTACTCTCACACTAAAGAAACCCTGCAAATGCGCTATAACACCGTGCCTACCCAGATGAGCCGGGAGAAATCGTGCACTCTGGTCAGTGTCGATCAGACAGAAGATTTAGCCCTGTGTATCGTCAGACAAAAAGGCTCAGTGGTTGAAATTCAGGCGGTCGGCCGTTATTACCTGATTAAAGCCAATAACAGCTGTGAAGTGGCTTTCGTTACCCGCGAAAAACACCAGGGTAAAGGCATGGCAAAACGTCTGCTGCAAGAAATGATCGATATCGCTGTCAGTCGTAAACTCAGCAAAATGACTGCTTATGTTCGGGCGGAAAATAAACCGATGCTAAGTGTATTTACCAAAGCCGGCTTTAAACGCAAAGGTTATGATGATCCCAGTGAGGTATTTCTGGAACTTGATTTAGCGACTGCAGCAGACAGAGGAGCCCACTGATGGCCATTACTGTTTTTAGCCATGCCTTTTGTCGTCAGCACGATGTTGGCACAGATCATCCGGAATGTCCTGAGCGCTTAGATGCAATAAACGATCAGTTAATCCGCTCCGGGCTCGATTATGTTTTACAACAAAAAGATGCCACCGCCGCCACCAGGGCTGATTTATGCCGGGCCCACAGCACGCTTTACGTCAACGAATTGTTTGCCAAAGCACCAACTGAGGGCCATATCTGGCTTGATGCGGATACCCAGATGATGAATAAAACGCTGCAGGCAGCACTTTACGCCGCCGGCAGCGGTATCAACGCGGTGGATGAGGTCATGCAGGCAAGTGATAAGCAGGCGTTCTGTGCCATCCGCCCACCAGGCCATCACGCCACCCATGAACAGGCTATGGGGTTTTGTTTTTTTAATAACATCGCTATTGCGGCCGAGTATGCGCTTAACCACTATAAGTTGAAACGCGTGGCAATAGTGGATTTTGACGTCCACCACGGCAATGGCACTGAAGATATTTTTAAACACGAACCCAGAGTGTTATTTTGCTCATCGTTTGAATACCCGTTGTACCCCAATACCGGCGCCGACACGGTATCAGACCATATCATTAACTTACCATTGCCGGGAGGCTGTAAAGCCAGCCAGTGGCGCTCGGCTGTCAGCAGCAATTGGCTGCCTGCACTGAATGCCTTTGCTCCTGAGCTTGTTCTGGTATCCGCTGGCTTTGATGGCCATGCCGAAGATGAGATGGCGCACTTTATGTTACGTGAAGACGATTACCACTGGCTAGCAACAGAGCTTAAAGCACTGGCCAATAAACACTGTCAGGGTCGTGTCGTCGCCATGCTGGAAGGCGGCTATGCCCTCAGCGCACTGGGGCGCAGCGTAGTGGCTTTTTTAAAGGGCTTGATGTAGTAAAAAATGACCTGCTCTGAACGTTATAATTCGGCCGCAAACCTTAACTTAAACCATAAAAAACCCTGCAAATGCAGGGTTTTTTTAGCTATACAAAACAGATATTAGCCAAGCCAGACCCGGGCATTACGGAACATGCGCATCCATGGGCTGTCTTCCTGCCAGTCATCCGGGTGCCAGGAGTTGGCCACGGTACGGAACACCCGCTCCGGATGCGGCATCATAATACTGACCCGTCCATCGGTAGTGGTCAGCGCAGTAATACCTGCAGCGGAACCATTCGGGTTAGCCGGATAGCTTTCCGTTACCTTGCCAAAGTTATCGACAAAGCGCATCGCTACGGTACCACTGTGATTAGCTTTGGCCAACGCTTCGCTACTGGCAAACTCGGCATGACCTTCACCGTGTGATACGGCAATGGGCATCCGAGAGCCGGCCATGCCGCTGAAAAATAATGACGGGCTTTGCTGCACTTCTACCAGGCTGAAGCGCGCTTCAAACCGTTCTGACTTATTGCGGACAAAGTGTGGCCACAGCTCTGCACCCGGGATCAATGACTTTAAGTTAGACATCATCTGACAGCCATTGCACACCCCTAATGAGAAGGTAGACTGACGTTCAAAAAATGCCGCAAATTGTGCCCGGGCAATATCGTTAAACAACACTGACTTAGCCCAACCTTCACCCGCACCGAGCACATCGCCGTAGGAGAAACCACCACAGGCAGCTAAACCGTTAAAGTCGCTAAGCTTAACCCGGCCCGCCAGAATATCACTCATATGCACATCAACCGCGCTAAAACCAGCACGGTTGAACGCAGCAGCCATTTCCAGGTGCGAGTTAACGCCTTGTTCGCGCAAAATAGCCACTTTAGGCGCGGCCCCTTTAACAATATAGGGTGCGGCGATATCTTCATTTGCATCAAAGCTAAGGCTGACATTTAAGCCCGGATCGGTTTCATCAGCTTTCGCGGTAAATTCTTGCAGTGCACCCGCCGGATTGTCACGCAGTGCCTGCATTTGATATGTGGTCTCCGCCCAGATACAGCGCAAACGGTTGCGACTGTCACTGAACACGGTGTGCTCGCCACGGCTAAAGGACAGTTGGTCATTAGCTGTTACAGGGCCCAGCGTATGGCTGCACGCGGCCAGCTTATGCTCAGCCAGAACTTGCTGCACATATGCCAACTCGCTATTAGCAACCTGGAGCACGGCACCGGGCTCTTCACTAAACAACACGGCTAAGTCATCGTCACCCAGGCTGCTGATATCGGCGGTAACACCGGCTTTACCGGCAAAGGCCATTTCTGCCAGAGTAATAAATAAACCACCGTCGGAGCGGTCATGATAAGCCAGCAGTTTTTGCTCACGAACCAGTTGCTGCACAGCAGCAAAGAAATTCAGTAACAGCTCTGGGCTGTCTAAATCGGCTGGAGTTTCACCCAATTGCTTATATACCTGAGTTAAGCAGGATGCACCTAAGCGGTTAGCGCCCTGGCCCAGGTCAATAAGTAACACACTGCTGGCACCTTTGTCAGTGCGAAGCTGTGGGGTAACCGTCTTACGAATATCTTCTACCCGGCCAAATGCAGTGATCACCAGTGACATTGGTGAGGTAACCGCCTTCTCTTCACCATTTTGCTGCCATTTAGTTTTCATTGACATTGAGTCTTTACCCACCGGAATGGTCACCTCAAGCGCCGGGCACAGTTCTTCGCCAATGGCTTTTACTGCAGCATATAAACCGGCATCTTCACCCGGATGGCCGGCAGCAGACATCCAGTTAGCTGACAATTTAATCCGTTTTAAATCGCTGATATCACTACAGGCAATATTGGTGATGGCTTCAGCTACCGCTAAGCGGGCTGAAGCAGCAAAATCCAGTAACGCGACCGGGGTCCGCTCACCCATTGCCATAGCCTCGCCATGGTAAGTATCATAACTGGCTGCGGTAATACCGCAGTTGGCCACCGGGATCTGCCAGGGACCGACCATTTGATCACGCGCCACCAAACCGGTCACCGTGCGGTCACCAATGGTAACCAGAAAGGTTTTTTCGGCAATGGTCGGTAAGCGCAGCAACCGCTCAGCAGCATCAGCAATGCTGATACCTTCACGGCGCAGAGGTTGGCCAGGGGTTTTAGCACTTTGCACATCACGGTGCATTTTCGGTGCTTTACCCAGCAATACACTAAGCGGTAAGTCAATGGGAGTGGTACCAAAGTGCTGATCTGTCAGGGTCAGATGCTGCTCAGCGGTAGCCTCACCCACTACCGCATAAGGTGCTCGCTCGCGCTGACATATTTGCTCAAACACTGCCATTTTTTCCGGCGGTATCGCCATAACGTAGCGCTCTTGCGATTCGTTACACCAGATTTGCAATGGCGACATGCCAGGTTCATCGTTTGGGACATTCCGCAGTTCAAACTTACCACCAACGCCACCGTCATTTACCAACTCCGGGAACGCGTTAGATAAACCGCCGGCGCCAACGTCATGAATAAAACATATTGGGTTATCTGCGCCTAGCTGCCAGCAGCGGTCAATCACTTCCTGACACCGCCGTTCGATTTCCGGGTTTTCCCGCTGCACAGAGGCAAAGTCGAGATCTTCTGCGGACTGGCCAGAGGCCATCGATGACGCCGCCCCGCCGCCCAAACCGATATTCATGGCTGGACCGCCAAGCACCACCAGCTTAGCCCCGGGCGGTAGTATCCCTTTTTGGACATGATCGGTGCGGATATTACCCAGTCCACCGGCAATCATTATAGGTTTATGGTAACCCCTGACTTCTTCACCGTTATAGCTGGTCACTTTTTCTTCATAGGTACGGAAGTAACCGTTAATCGCCGGGCGGCCAAATTCGTTGTTAAAAGCAGCGCCACCGAGCGGGCCCTCCAGCATAATATCCAGCGCGCTGACAATACGCTCTGGCTTGCCAAAGTCTGTTTCCCATGGCTGAGTAAAGCCCGGGATCCGTAAATTCGACACCGAAAAGCCTACCAGACCAGCTTTTGGTTTTGAACCAACACCGGTAGCGCCTTCATCACGAATTTCACCACCAGAACCGGTCGCCGCACCCGGGTAAGGGGAAATGGCAGTTGGATGGTTATGGGTTTCCACCTTCATCAAAATATGGATATCTTCATGATGGTAGTTATACTCTGCCGTACCTGGAACCGGAAAAAACCGGCCAGCGGTTGAGCCGGTCATTACTGCGGCATTGTCTTTGTAGGCTGACAATACATAGTCGGGCGTGTGCTCAAAGGTATTTTTAATCATTTTGAACAAGGATTTAGGCTGCACTACACCATCAATAGTCCAATCGGCATTAAAAATTTTATGACGGCAGTGCTCTGAGTTCGCCTGAGCGAACATGTACAGTTCAATGTCATTTGGATTGCGACCTAACTGCTGAAAATTGCTGACCAGATAATCAATTTCGTCATCGGCCAACGCCAGGCCCATCGCCATATTGGCCTCTGAGAGCGCCTGACGGCCACCATTGATAATATCAACAGAACTTAATTCTGCCGGTGCAGCATGCGCAAACAAGGCAGCTGCCTGAGCAAACTCGCTAAACACCACCTCCATCATCCGGTCATGCAACAAACCGCTAACCACGTTTAATTCGCTGGCAGTTAGGGTACGTTCACCCT
>NZ_JBFJPY010000010.1:0-53142 GCF_041616895.1 Arsukibacterium sp. | reverse complement strand
CTGAATTTACTCAATAACGGAGTGCATTATGCCAAGGCCTGATTTAAGCCGGTTTTATCCGCTATCAATAGCAGTACTTACCATCTCGGACAGTCGAAGCAGAGCTAATGACAGCAGCGGCGACTTGCTCTGTCAGCTGCTGCAAACCGCAGGTCACCAATTAGCCGAGCGGACATTATTGCCGAACAACAAATATCAGATACGTGCTGTGTTAAGTCAGTGGATCGCAAGCGATACCATTCAGGTGGTGTTGCTGAACGGTGGTACTGGATTTGCTGCGGGCAACTGTACGGTCGATGCATTAACACCACTGCTGGATATACAGGTAACGGGCTTTGGCGAGTTATTTCGCCAGTTATCCTTTAACGAATTAGGCTCAGCCGCATTGCAATCTGGCGCTTTGGCTGGCCTGGCCAATGGCACTTTGCTATTCGCGATGCCGGGCTCCGGCGGCGCCTGCACAGTGGCAATGCAACAGTTGATTTTGCCACAGTTAGATAGCAAAACCGGCCCCTGCAACTTTGTTGCACATATAAAAGGTAACTTTGTTGCTCATGTGAAAAACAACCCAATCAATAAATGTGGAGCCTGAAATGAGTGAATTCCCACATTTGACGCATCTGGATCAAAGTGGCGCCGCTGCCATGGTCGATGTTAGTAGCAAGCAAGACACTAAGCGGCTGGCCCGTGCCGGCGCAGTAGTATTTACCACGCCGGAGGTGATCAGTTTAATTGAGCAGGCATTGCTAAAAAAAGGCGATGTACTGGCCACCGCCCGCATTGCCGGCATTATGGCAGCGAAAAAAACCAGTGAGCTTATTCCGCTGTGTCATCCGCTTATGCTAAGCAAGGTATCGGTCGACTTTCAGCTACTGCCAGCGCAAGGTCAGATAAAAATTGAAAGCTGCTGCGTGCTAAGCGGCCAAACCGGCGTCGAGATGGAGGCATTAACTGCTGCCAGTATAGCAGCGCTAACCATTTACGATATGTGTAAAGCGGTAGATAAGGCGATGACCATTAGCGAGATCCGGCTGCTGGAAAAAACCGGCGGTAAGTCGGGGCATTATATTTCGGAGGCAATATGATTAAAGTTCTGTTTTTTGCAGCACTGCGTGAACGGCTGGATTGTGAACAATACCTGCTTAGTTGTGAAGGCAACACCTTGGATGTGGCGTCAGTGCTCAGCCAACTGCAACGCCGTTGCCAAAACTGGCAGCAAGAACTAAGTCGCACCGACTTACTGTGTGCAGTAAACCAGCAGCTGGTGCCGCTAACCGCCAGCGTGCAGGATGGCGATGAACTGGCATTCTTTCCCCCGGTAACCGGAGGCTGATATGAGCATATTTGTCGCCGTACAAAGTGATGATTTTTGTCTCGCCAGTGAATACAGTGAGCTACGCCGTAATGCAGCCTGTGGAGCAATTGTCACATTTAGCGGCCTGGTGCGGGAGCTGCATGATACCGTTTTGCATGGCATGACGCTGGAGCACTACCCTGGAATGACCGAACAGGCACTTAACCGCATTGCCACCGATGCACTTAACCATTGGCAACTGGCTGCTGTACATATTATTCACCGTGTAGGCAGGCTTAAGCCAAATGAGCAAATTGTGTTTGTCGGGGTTGCCAGCGCCCACCGGGCCGCGGCGTTCGCAGCCTGCGAATTTATTATGGATTACTTAAAAAACCGCGCTCCGTTCTGGAAAAAAGAACATACCGCAAGCGGTGATTACTGGGTAGAGCCGAAAGCCAGTGATCAACAGGCATTAACACGCTGGGAGTAGCCAATGCTGCGTTGTTTATTGTGGTGCTGTTTAATCGTTATGCTGCCATCAGCTGCCAGCGACAAGTTGATGCTGGCGGCAGCGTCAGATTTACGCTATGCCTTAGATGAGGTCATTCTGCTGTTTCGCCAGCAGCACCCCACCACAGATATTGATGTTGTATATGGCTCAAGCGGCAAACTCAGCACGCAAATTCGCCATGGCGCGCCTTTTGACGTGTTTTTTTCAGCTGACAGCCGCTTTCCTGAGCTGCTGTACCAGGATGGTCATGCGGTTACTGCGCCACAACCTTACGCGGTGGGTCATTTGGTACTGTGGAGCCCATGGCGAAATATGTCAGAGGTTGAGCTGCATCAGCTGAAAAACATGACGTTTCGCCGCCTGGCCATTGCTCAACCCGCGCATGCGCCTTATGGCCAGCGCGCCAAAGAAGCTTTGCAAACTCTTGGTCTGTGGGAAGAGCTTGAACCAAAGCTGGTGTATGGCGAAAACATCGCCCAAACCGCACAATTGGTGCAAAGCGGCGGCGCAGACATTGGTATTATTGCGCTGTCATTAGCAAAGTTTCCTGAATTGGCCAAACAAAGTTATCACCTTATTCCGACAGACCTGCATCAGCCGCTTACCCAGGCTTTTGTGGTTACCCGTCATGGCGCGGATAACCGTGCTGCTCAACATTTTAGCGCCTTTATGAAAAATCCGGCAACGCTAACGGTAATGCAACGCTTCGGCTTTGAACTGCCAGCAACTCTGCCAGCACAGGACTAAGCCATGCCTGAGCTTCTTTCAACATTGAGTAGTCAGGACTGGCAAGCCATCCAACTCACCCTTAAGCTGTGTTTATACACCACGGTAATTTTACTACTGCTGGGTACCCCACTGGCCTGGTGGTTATCGCTTAACCACAGCAAACTGCGCACCGCCATTCAGGCGATAGTGGCGCTGCCACTGGTATTGCCACCCACTGTGCTGGGTTTTTATTTGTTACTACTGCTGGGGCCGCATGGCGCTATCGGCAGTACCCTGGAGCAACTGGGGCTAAACCATCTGGCATTTAGCTTTAGTGGCATTTTAATTGGCTCGGTAATTTACTCACTGCCCTTTACCGTGCAGCCTTTATTGGAAAGCTTTCGACGCATGGGACCAAGGCCGCTGGAAGTCGCCGCCACTTTAGGTGCCAGCAAGCTGGATCAGCTGTTTAGTGTAATACTGCCATTATGTCGTGGTGGGTTTGTCGTTGCCGCAACCTTAACCTTTGCCCATACTTTGGGCGAATTTGGGGTTATTTTAATGCTCGGTGGCAGTATACCCGGCGAAACCCAGGTGTTATCGGTACTGATTTATGACCACACCGAAGCTATGAATTATGCGCAGGCACATCAGTTATCGTTAGGGTTATTAATTACCGCCTTTGCCGTGCTGTTTATTGTATATGGGTTAAACCGCCGGTTTGAACGCGAGGCCCTACTATGATCAGCCTGTTGCAACATACCGCCCAGCACTGCTGGAAGTATATTAGCCCGCCACGCCAAATAGCAGCGGCGCCTGAGTGCCAAACGCTTACCGTGCAGTTAAGCCTGGCCCGTGGCGAATTTTCACTGCAAATACATAATAACCTGCCACTAAAAGGTATCACCGCCCTGTTTGGCCGCTCGGGCTGTGGCAAAACCACCCTGCTGCGCGCCATCACCGGGCTCGATCGCCATGCCAATGCGCAAATTTGCCTTAACGACACGCCATGGCAACAGGGTAAAGAATTTGTGCCGGTGCATCAGCGCCGTATTGGTATGGTGTTTCAGGACAGCAGCTTATTGCCACACTTATCGGTTGAACAAAACCTGTTGTATGGTTTTAAACGCCGGGCTAAAAATAGCGTTGTACAGCTTGAACCAGAGCAGGTGATAAGTCTACTTGAACTGAGTACCTTACTGGCGCTGCCACCGGCGCAGCTGTCCGGCGGTCAGCGGCAGCGCGTGGCACTCGGCCGCGCATTATTAAGCCAGCCACAGTTACTGCTGCTGGACGAACCACTGGCATCGCTGGATCAGCAAAGCCGCAACGAAATTTTGCCATTTTTACAGCGCATTGCCAGTCATACCTGCATACCTATGCTGCTGGTTAGCCATCAGCTGGACGATGTTGTCAAACTGGCCGATCAGCTGGTGTTAATGCAGAATGGCCGCATCATCAGTCAGGGCCCACTGCCACAGCAACTCATGCAGCCACAGCTTGCCGCCAGCGGCGCAATGTCACTGCTGCATGCCAGAAGCCACGGCTGCAACCAGCACCTGCTTAAGCTCAGTGTTGGCCAGCAACAGTTGCAACTGCCGGCACCAATGCATACCGGCAACGCAAACTACTCACCCACCGCATACCGTTTACGCATTCAGGCCCGCGATGTCGCGCTTAGCCTGGCGCCACTTAACGACAGCTCAGTCAGTAATCAGCTTAAGGTTAGCATCATTGGCTTTAATACCGCCCCCCACCCGGCTGAAACTCTGGTGCAGCTAACACTGGAAGGCCAGCCGTTGCAGGCGCTACTGACAACACAGTCGGTTGAACGATTGGGGTTGCAGATTGGCCAGCAGGTTTATGCACAGATAAAAGCGGTAGCGTTGGATTAGAAAGAAACAATGCTACATTTCCTCTTCTAAGGGCGTAATCGTACGCCTTTACCGTTTCCATATGAGCGCTTAAACGCTATCAACTAACTCAATACAATCTATTGGGCATACAGCAATACAGGTTGGCTTGTCGTAGTAACCAATACATTCTGTACACAGTGCCGGGTCTACTTCGTAATGCTTTTCGCCCATGCTAATAGCGTCGTTCGGGCATTCGGGCACGCACATGTCGCAATTAATGCAGCTAATATCAATGACAGCGGGCATGCTGTTACACCACCCCGCCCGCTGCATTAATGGCTAAATCACTTGCGGTTGTTGCCGCTGCCGGCAACTGCTTTAGCAGCATGGCAAAACGCAAATCAGTGCGCAGTGGTAATTGAATTTTCAGCTGATAGCACGCCCCGGGGGCCAGCACAATATTGTTGTCCTGCTTATCGCGCAGCGCCTGTAAGGTAAAACTCTGGTTACCTTGCGGCGTCATTAGCAGCAGGCTATCACCAACGCTAAACTGGTTTTTCACCTCCAGCAGCGCAAAACCTTCACTGTCCTGCTCGCCTATAAACTCACCGACTAACAGCTGCTCGCCAACACTGTGACTGGTATCGTAGTTTTGCGTATCCTGTGGTTTATGCCGGCGCAAAAAGCCTTCGGTAAAACCGCGGTTGGCCATGCCGTTAAGCTCAGTGAGTAACGTTGGATCAAACGCTTTACCGGCCACGGCATCATCAATTGCCTGGCGATACACCTGTGCGGTGCGGGCAACATAATACGGCGATTTAGTACGCCCTTCTATTTTCAGCGAGTGCACGCCCATATTGGTTAACGCCGGCACATGCGCAATAGCGCGTAAGTCTTTTGAATTAAGAATATAAGTGCCGTGCACATCTTCATCTATGGCCATCAGCTCACCGGGGCGACCCTGCTCTTCTAACATTGCGGGTGTGGTTATCGGTTTAAACTGGCCTGCTTCATCCTCTGTCGCACCGTGCACCTGATACGGCCAGCGACAACTGTTAGTACAAGCCCCCTGATTCGGATCGCGTTTATTAATGTAGCCCGATAACAGGCAGCGGCCGGAATAGGCCATACACAGCGCGCCATGCACAAATACCTCCAGTTCCATTTCTGGTACTTCGCGTCGAATGTCAGCAATTTCTTCCACCGCCAGTTCACGCGATAAAATAACCCGCTCCACCCCCTGCGTTTGCCAGAATTTCACTGCCGCCCAGTTCACCGTATTAGCCTGCACCGACAAATGCAGTGCCATACCCGGGAAATGCTGTTGTAACAGATAAATAACACCAGGATCAGAGACAATAAGTGCATCGGGACCAAGCGCCACCACTGGCATCATATCGGCAATAAAGCTTTGTAGCTTGCTGTTATGTGGCGCAATATTAACCACCACATAAAACTTTTTACCAAGGGCATGAGCTTCATTAATACCCGTGGCAAGCGCCGTTAAATCAAACTCATTGTTGCGTACCCGCAAGCTGTAACGTGGCTGGCCGGCATATACGGCATCGGCGCCATAAGCAAAAGCAAGGCGCATGGCTTTTAAACTGCCGGCCGGTGACAATAATTCAGGTATTAACATGGTGTCAGTCTCTCTTTTGTCGCAGCCTTAAAGCCTGCAGCAAAATTATTTAAACGCTCTGTCCGGCTGCTACTATCCAGCATTACCTCAATCAGGCTAAAACGCATATCACTGGCCAATGCCAGCGCTAAAGCCTGGTTAAAATCGGCCAATGAACTAACCTGCATGCCATTTCCTCCCATAGTGCGAGCCAGATCAGCATACTTCCAGTTACTTAAGTTGGTACAGTTAAGCCCGGGCGAAAACGCCTCTATCATGTCCCAGCGCTGGTTATTAAACACAATGACAACAGGTGCAAAACCATAGCGGGCGCAGTGCCCAAGCTCCAGCCCGGTCATTAAAAAGGCACCATCGCCTACCAGCACTACCGGCCGCAGGCCAGTAACCGCCTGTACACCAAACGCCGCGGGCACCGCATAGCCCATTGACGCATAAAAGGCAGGCGCAAGCATTAAACTGGGTTTGGCGTGAAGTGAAGCAAATAAACAATCGCCAATATCTGAAATTAGCGGCATGGTGTTATGGCGCTCTGATAACATCTTATCCAAACACTGCACCAAGCTGCTGGTATTCAGCCGCTGCTCGGGTTCAGTAGCGGCCAATGTTGGCAAAATCAATGATTTAAACGGAGGTATTGCCTGGTTTAGTAGCGCCGCCAATAGTGGCTGCAGCCCCAGCTGTTTATAAGTTGTGTCGTTCAGGGTTAACTGGTTCTGATCAATACAAAGTAGCTTTCCTGGTGGGAATAATTCAGCATGAGCAGCAAAATTACTGTCCGTTTTAATCACACCAACCTGAATAATCAGATCGGCCTCTTTAAGCAGCTCTGCCGGACGAACATCCGTTTTATCTAAAAAGATACCACCATACAGAGGATGTTGCTGATCAAAGCTGGCGCGGCCCATCAGGGTGCTGACAAAGGGAATATTCAGCTTGCTGGCCAGTGCTTCCAGCTCGGCTACGGCACCAAAGCGCCGCACATCCACCCCGGCCAGGATCACCGGTTGTTTCGCTTGCCTTAAGCGCGCGGTAAGTTGTGTTACCGCAGCATCAAGCTCAGCCTGAGGAATATCGGCAATTTGATAAGCAGGTGCCAGAGAGGTGGTAAACTGTACTGCGTCGCGCGGTATTTCAAGCAAAACCGGCCGGCTCTGCTCTTTGGCGGTTTGCAGTGCCGCCCGAATATCTTCACCGGCGCGGGCCGGGTTATCTAAGCGGAACTGGAACGCGGTAATTTCCCGGTAAATATCACGTTGTGAATCGACCGTTTTAGCCTGATGATGGATTTGCAGGCCACGCTCAATCTCAGCCTGACTGGGAAAGCCGGCAATAACGACCAGAGGGACGTGTTCAACATACGCCTGGGCCACCGCATTAACAGCATTTAATGCGCCAGCACCGTAAGTTAGGATCACGACTGCCGGTTTATTGCTGATCCGGGCAGCGGCATCGGCGGCAAACACGGCTGAGGGCTCATGGCTTAAATAATACAGCGGCAGCGTGCTGCGCTGCTGTAATTGTTCAAACAGCGGCAGCACAAAATCACCAGGAATACCAAACAGTTGTTTAATTTCGAAAATGTCAAACTCATGTAGCAATACATCCACCAACAACATAACCTGCTCCGGGCCATTACCAGTGCAGACAGTCTGCAGATATTCGTTTTAGCCAGTGTTGATGCAGATCAAGCCTGCGCCAGCTTGTGCTGGCGCAAAGGTGGTATGTGTTGTGTTAACTATCAGCGTAACAGCACTGAAAACGGCTGTATTGATACGACTTCACCGGCAGGCAGGCTGGCGCTGTCAGCCGGCAGCACGATATAGCAATTGGCGTTGGCAATCGAGCTGAGCATACCCGAACTTTGGCTGCCTAATGTTTTCACCTGTAAACCTTGTGCGTCTTGCCAGTACCAGCCTCGCTGATAATCCTGACGCCCGGGTTGTTTTTTCAAAGGCACACTGCATGTCGCCTGCAGTAAAGAGGGTGTACCTTCGTGGGTTTCACCGCTAAGTTTGCGCAGCACCGGCTGTACCAGTTGCTCTAAGGTCACTACGGCCGCAACCGGATTACCGGGTAAACCAAAGAACCAGCAATTATCTAACTTACCAAAAGCAAACGGTTTACCCGGTTTAATCGCCACCTTCCAGAACGCAATCTGGCCAAGTTTCTGCAAAATTTGCCGGGTATAATCGGCCTCGCCTACCGACACACCGGCACTGGTAATAAGGACATCGGCTTCGGTCATTGCCTTTGCAAACGCCTGTTCTATAGCAACCGGATCATCAGGTAGCAAACCCAAATCAAGCACCTGTGCACCGAGGCGTTGTAGCATCGCCGCCATCACATAGCGGTTACTGTCATAAATATGCCCTGATAATAACGGCTGGCCCGGTGGCAGTAATTCATCACCGGTTGAAAATATTGCGACCTTAAGCTGTCGCAACACGTTAACGCTGGCATAACCTAATGACGCCAGTAAGCCAAGATCGGCAGGCCGTAATTTATGGCCTGCCGCAAATACCTGCTGACCTTTAACAATATCTTCACCGGCGAGGCGAACATGCTCACCTGCTTCAGGTACTATCTGACAATGGATCTGCTGGCGTGGCCCGGTCTGGTTTAGCGCGACCTGCTCCTGCATAACGACAGTGTCCAGTTCAGCTGGCATTACCGCGCCCGTGGTAATACGCACACAACTGCCAACCGGCACGGTCTCGTGATAAGCATGCCCTGCCAGCGCAGAACCAATCACATCTAATGGCTGATCGGGTTTTACGTCTGCAGCTCGCAGTGCGTAGCCGTCCATTGCTGCATTATCATAACCTGGCACATTGATTTCAGATAAAATTGGCTGCGCTAACACGCGATCCAGTGCTTCGGCCAACGGCACCGTTAGCGATTCAGATAACGCTGATACTTCGGCCAACATCTGGTCAATGGCACGCGCTGCAGTTAACATGTTTTTTGTTGTACCGCTCTCCTTCATCAGGCTTTAGCTCCCTGTTGGTTGACCATCCATACCGCTGCTTCAACCCGCGAACGCAACCCAAGCTTTTTCAATAAGTGTTTAACATGCACTTTTACCGTGCCATCAGAAATATTCAGCTCCCGGGCAATGAGTTTATTGCTCAAACCTTTGGCAATAAAACTAAGGATTTCGTGTTCACGATTGGTCAGACTATTCAGTTCAGCAGACGTTTTTACCGCGGGCCGGCGCAATGCAGTGGCGAGGACTTGTGTAATGGCTTCACTGAGCACCATTTTACCGGTAAGGGAGCGTTTAATCTGTTCCAGTAACATTTCAGGATCGCTGTCTTT
Source organism: Arsukibacterium sp. (assembly GCF_041616895.1). Taxonomy (GTDB): domain Bacteria; phylum Pseudomonadota; class Gammaproteobacteria; order Enterobacterales; family Alteromonadaceae; genus Alishewanella. Next base: position 43,816 of record NZ_JBFJPY010000010.1, on the reverse strand, counting down.
TAACAGATAGCCATCTGCGCCATTACTAATAGCATTTACCACGTCTTCATCAGCATCAGAAACGGTCAGCATCACAATGCGTGAGGTAACCCCTTCATCGCGCATTCTTTTTAAGGTGGCAATACCGTCCATACCCTGCATATTTAAATCCAGAATTATTAAATCCGGGTCAAGTTCAACTGCCATCGGAATAGCGTCAGCACCACTGCTGGCCTCAGCCACCACTTCAAGCTCATCTTCTAACGCTAACAATTGCTTAAGCCCTTTGCGTAAGAGTGGGTGATCATCCACTAACATAATGCTGGATTTTTGCTCTGCCATGTTTTGCTCCAAATGTAATTCGGCTTAATAATGCTATTAGCTTATAACAAGCAGGAACAAACATTGATATAAATCAGTAAAATGATAACTCTTCAGCACCACCACCCTGGCGTAAAACCGGTTATCTCGTTAATTACATTGATCTTATCTTCATGATTTTAATACAGTAAATTTAAATACTCTTTTATGTCTACCACCTTATAGGTACCTACAACTAACCTCCTGGCTTAAGGTGCTAACACCGAAGATACATTGTGACATTGCTCATCGCCCTGCATAGTTCCTTACGCTAAAAAGGCTTTTAACAGGAGTGACCTATGTCAGATCTTAAACAGTGGCAACCAGAAGATGAACACTTCTGGCAAACAACCGGTAAGCGAATTGCGAATCGCAACCTGTGGATTTCTATCCCTAGTTTGCTCTGTGGCTTTGGGGTGTGGATGTTGTGGAGTATTGTCACCGTACAAATGCTCAACGTGGGTTATCCGTTCAGTACCGCCGAGTTATTCACCCTCACTGCAATTGCCGGCTTAACGGGTGCAACGCTGCGTATTCCCTCCAGCTTCTTTGTTCGTTTGTGTGGCGGGCGTTACACCTTGTTCCTTACTACCAGTTTGCTCATGATCCCTGCCGTTGGCACCGGACTGGCGCTGCAAAGTATCGACACACCGCTGTGGGTGTTTCAGCTAATGGCGCTGCTTTCGGGTATTGGCGGTGGTAATTTTGCCTCATCAATGTCAAATATCAGCTTCTTTTTCCCGAAAAAACAGCAAGGCTTAGCATTGGGTTTAAACGCTGGTCTGGGTAACTTTGGTGTCACCACGGTACAAATTCTGGTGCCTATTTTCATGTCTTACGGCGTGTTCACCTTACTTGGCGGCGGTGAGCCGATGGTTCTTGAAAAAGCAAGCGGTACCGTTACCGGTATTATCCCCGCGGGCACCGAAAGCTGGATCCAAAACGCAGGTTTTGCCTGGCTAATTACGCTAATCCCACTGGCCTTTTTACTCTGGTTTGGCACTAACAATATACATACCGAAGAAGTCACCCCCAAGCTGCCTTCTGCTGCAAAGTCGTTCAGTATTATCCTGGCAATGCTGGGCATTGGTTTTATTACCTCTATTGCCGGTTTATGGTTAATTTTGCCGGAGTCGGCTAATGGTTCCGGCTTTGGCATTCCGAAAGAGATCGTGCTGATAGCCATCTTGTTTGCCACCGTGTTTTTATTAAAGCTGTTGCCTGGCGCCATTCGCACCAGCCTGGATCGCCAGTACAAAATCTTTAATAACAAACATACCTGGGTAATGAGTGTGCTGTACGTCATGACCTTTGGCTCGTTTATCGGTTTCGCTGCTGCTTTTCCGTTGTCTATTAAAGTGATTTTTGGCTATAGCCACATCATGGTCGATGGCGTAATGACTCATAATACGTCTAATCCGAATGGCCCCAGTGCCCTAACGTACGCCTGGATTGCGCCCTTTGTTGGCGCACTAATTCGTCCTGTTGGCGGTTGGATTGCTGATAAATTGGGTGGCGCTTTCGTGACACAACTTTGCTCGGTGGTAATGGTGCTATGTGCGTTAGGCGCAGCTTACTATATGCAACTGGCGTATCAAAGTGCCACTCCCGAACAGTACTTTGTGCCCTTTTTTCTGATATTTTTAGGGTTATTTGCCGCCAGTGGTATTGGTAATGGCTCTACTTTTCGGACCATTGCCGTGGTGTTTCCCAAAGAGCAAGCCGGCCCGGTATTAGGCTGGACATCAGCTGTCGCTGCTTATGGCGCGTTTTATATTCCACAGGTGCTGGGTGAGCAAATTAAAGCCGCGACGCCAGAATACGCCATGGTGGGTTTCGCGATTTTCTATGCTCTGTGTTTGTTAGTTAACTGGTTTTTTTACTTACGCAAAAATGGTGAGTTTTATAATCCATAATCAAACTCATATCACACCGCTTAAACAGCGCGAGCGTGTTGCTTTTAAAAGCAACACGCTCAATCTCTATCAGACTGCCATTAACGCGTTTTACCACGTCGGTCTTTTCAGGTAGTACATTATGCGCTTTGCTGTTGCATCAGATACCCAGGTGTAAAACTGAAATAAACGCCGGTACCACCTGCATTACGGCGTTTAATCTCAATCTCACCGCCTAAGTGCTTACTGCGTTCCTGCATAATTGCCAGACCATAGTGATTCATTTTTTCGGCTGATTGCGGAATACCAACGCCATTATCTTCAATAGACAACACGATCGATTGATCTTCTTGTTGTTGTAAATTAATAACAACCTCGGTACCAGCACTATGGTGTACCGCATTTTGACTGGCCTCACGGATAATTTGCAGCAGATGGATCTCTTCATGTGGTGCTAACGGAACATTGGTTAACTGATAATTAAGCTTTATTTGCATACCCGACTGCTCACTAAGCTGTTTTGCAGTCATCTGCAGCGCACTGTGCAAACCGCTACCATCAACTTTAAGCCGGAAGGTCGTCAATAACTCACGTAGCTGCCGGTAGGCCGCATCTAAACCCTGTTTTAACTCAGCAGACACATCAGCGATGGTATCTTTATCGTCCTTTTGTGTCGCTTTATTTAATCGGGTCACCTGAATTTTCAAATAAGAAAGTGCCTGCGCCAATGAATCATGTAATTCACGTGCAATTACAGTACGTTCCTGCATCAATGCCAGGCGCCGAACCTGCTCTTCCTCAGATTTTAAACTCATTGCCAGCGCTAGTTGATCCGCTACCGCCGCCAGCAACTTTTGCTGCCACAGCGCTAACTCTTGACCTTCATCGATACGCGCGACCAACACCCCATATTTTTTCTGGTCTCGCTGCAACAAATAATTATAGATATCACTGCTGCAGCCCGAGGGCTGCGGCGAGCTCAAACAATCACCGCAATTTTTCTGTGCGCAAGGATCTGATTCACTGTCACCCGGTAACACTTGCATATAAGGCTTGTCGCCCTCTTTCGTAAACAAACACAGCTCCAGGTTGTCTACTTTCACTACCGTTTTTAATTCAGCAATTATTTGAGTAAAATCCAGATACTCTGGAACATGTTCACTAATTCTCTGTGCGGTATTATATAAAAAACGTAAGGTGGTATTTGAATGTTTCAGCGCTTCAGTCTGCTCGTCGACGCGCTTTTCCAGGTTACCGTACATATACGAAATAGAATCGCTCATCTTATTAAAACTATGCGCCAGCGCGCCAAGTTCGTCGTTATTTACCACACTGACTCTTTTGGTAAAATCACCCATCGCCACTTGCCGCGCGCCTTTAATTAACTCCTCCAACGGCTGTTGCACCATCACCTTCACCCAGTAAATCACGATGGCTGACAATAATACGGTTGCCAACAATGCTATTAACTGCAATGTACGAAAACTACGGATTTTATCTTCAGCATCTTGCTGAATTAAAGACACCAGCTGCTCCAGCAACACCATTTGCCGCCCTAATGCTTGCTCCATTTGCCCTAAAGTAAGCGTGCGCTGGGTGACTTGCGGTTCAAGTTGTTGCCAATGCTGCTTAGCGGTATTAAATTGCTTTGCTATTTCAGCATGTTGCGTAAAGCGAGTGAATATCGGATGTTGCCAGCTTTGATTAAATTGGGTTGTTGCTTCCTGCAGCTTTTGCTCATCTGGCTGCATTGCCAGCCAGGCAACCCGATAACTTTGCATTCGTAATGAACCGGCGACATTGACAGCAAGGGCATCACTGTCGGCTTTATCTGACAACCAGTACGATGCCAGCATAGTGCCGATCGCCAGGGTGACGATGCATGCCAGCGCAATATTAATCCGGGTAACCATTGAAAACTGTCGCATAACCACTCCGCTTTTTAACAACTTAAGCATACCTGTTTATTCGTTATTATGCCGCAATACTACTAAATACAGCCGAAACACCCCTCAAAATAGCGGGCACAATTGAGCTACCTCTTTTTTCCCGCCAGGGTAGTGTTTTTTTTAATCTCTACACCTGCGGGGGTAGAACAGCCACTATTGTCAGCCATCCAGCCACACTACGCACTACCACCTTGTAGGTATTTCTGTTTTTTATCATGCATTTAGCCCTGTAGCGACGTTGATCCAAATCAAGCATCATCGGCCTGTTGTTTCTATAGTGTGCATATCAGACGAGCAAGACATCTGTTCATGCCGGATAAGACCAGGAGCCATATATGAGTCACCTTCTCGACAAACTACGCTATTTTAAATCACGGAAAGAACCCTTTGCCGACGGGCACGGTATTACTACCGAGCAAGATCGCCGCTGGGAGCAAGGCTATCGTGAACGGTGGCAGCACGACAAAATTGTCCGTTCTACCCACGGGGTTAATTGCACCGGCTCTTGCAGCTGGAAAATATATGTTAAAAATGGACTGGTCACCTGGGAAACCCAGCAAACTGATTACCCGCGCACCCGTCCAGACTTACCAAACCACGAACCGCGGGGCTGCCCGCGCGGCGCCAGCTACTCCTGGTATATATACAGTGCCAACCGGCTGAAGTACCCCAAAATGCGGCAACAACTGATGATGTTGTGGCGTGAAGCTAAAGCGCAGCACGCTGATCCGGTTAAAGCCTGGGAATCTATTGTTTCCGATCCGGTAAAGGCAAAAAGCTACAAAGAACGCCGCGGTTTAGGTGGCTTTATCCGGGTAACCTGGGATGAAGTAAACGAGCTTATTGCTGCCTCGAACGTTTATACCACTAAAAAGTATGGTCCGGATCGGGTAACCGGCTTCTCGCCTATCCCTGCCATGTCAATGGTGTCGTATGCGGCAGGAGCCCGTTATTTATCATTAATTGGTGGTAACTGTTTAAGCTTCTACGACTGGTATTGTGACTTACCGCCTGCTTCACCGCAGGTATGGGGCGAGCAAACCGACGTGCCCGAGTCTGCCGACTGGTATAACTCAAACTACATTATTGTCTGGGGCTCGAATGTGCCACAGACCCGCACCCCGGATGCTCACTTTTTAACTGAAGTGCGCTACAAAGGCACCAAAACCTGCGTCATTACCTCAGATTATTCTGAGGCGTCAAAATTTGGTGATACCTGGCTGGCGCCACGTCAGGGTACAGATGCCGCACTGGCTATGGCTTTTGGCCATGTTATTTTGCAGGAGTTCTATGTTAATAACCCCAGCGCCTACTTTACTGACTATGTCCGCCGCACAACGGATATGCCGATGCTGGTTATGCTGGAGCCCGGTGATAAACACCTGACACAGGGTCGTTTTTTACGTGCGGCCGATTTAGTCGATAACTTAGGCGAAGATAATAATCCGGATTGGAAGACCATTGCCCTGAATAAAGATGGCCGCTTAACCAGTCCCAATGGTGCTATTGGCTATCGCTGGGGTCAAAGTGGTAAATGGAACCTGGAACAAAAAGACAAAGACGGCGAACTGGAACTGCAGTTAACGCTGAAAGATGGCCATGATGAATTGGTTGATGTTGGCTTTCCTTACTTTGGTGGCGCACCGCACGAGTATCAGTATTTTCAGCATACTGCGCATGATGATGTGCAAATCCGGAAAATTCCGGCCAAGCGTGTTGAGTTAGCCGATGGCAGCAGCGTATTGGTTGCCACTGTATTTGATTTAATGCTGGCGCACTACGGGGTAGATAACGGTATCGGTGATGAAAACCGCGCTAAATCCTTCACCGACAATGTGCCTTACACCCCAGGCTGGCAGGAAGCCATTACCGGTGTCCGACCAGATGACGTGATCCGCGTTGCTACCGAATTTGCTCGAAATGCAGACAAAACACGTGGGCGTTCGATGGTGATCGTGGGTGCGGCACTGAACCACTGGTACCACATGGATATGAATTACCGCGGCCTGATTAATATGCTGATGATGTGCGGCTGTATCGGCCAAAGTGGCGGCGGCTGGGCGCATTATGTTGGTCAGGAAAAACTGCGCCCACAAACCGGCTGGACGCCATTGGCCTTTGCCCTTGACTGGCAACGCCCGCCTCGTCATATGAACGGTACCTCGTTCTTTTACAATCACTCCAGTCAGTGGCGTTATGAAAAACTGGACATGACAGAAATTATTTCTCCTCTGGCCAATAAAGAAAAATGGAGCGGCAGTATTCTTGACTTTAACGCCCGCGCCGAGCGGATGGGCTGGTTGCCATCAGCGCCGCAACTGGGAGTAAACCCGCTGGGGCTCGCAGCAGAAGCCAAAGCGGCTGGAGTTGAGCTAAAAGATTATGTACTGGATCAGCTGAAAAACCGCAAAATTAAATTTGCTTGTGAGCAGCCTGAAAGCCCGCAAAATTTCCCGCGCAATATGTTTATCTGGCGCTCGAACTTACTGGGCTCCAGCGGCAAAGGCCATGAATATATGCTGAAGCATTTGCTGGGTACGAAACATGGTTTACTGGGCAAAGACTTAGGCGAGTTTGGCGGTAAAAAGCCGCAGGACATTGAGTGGACTGACGATGGCGCTGAAGGCAAAGTCGATTTATGGGTAACGCTGGATTTTCGGATGTCCACGACCTGTCTGTATTCCGATATCGTGCTACCAACCGCTACCTGGTATGAAAAAGACGATATGAATACTTCGGATATGCACCCGTTTATTCACCCGTTAACGGCTGCCATAGACCCGGTATGGGAAGCCCGCAGTGACTGGGAAATATTTAAAGGCATTGCTAAAGCGTTTTCAAAAGCATCTGTCGGGCATTTGGGGGTAGAGACCGATGTGGTTACCACACCGATGCACCACGATACCCCGGCCGAGCTGGCACAACCCTACGGCGTAAAAGCCTGGTGGAAAGGCGAATGTGAGGCTATTCCGGGTATGACCATGCCACATATTAATGTGGTAGAGCGCGACTACCCCAATACCTATGCCCGCTTTACATCGGTTGGACCGTTGCTGGAAAAACTTGGCAATGGCGGCAAAGGCATCGGTTGGGATACTAAGGTTGAAGTAGATTTTTTACGTCAGTTAAACCGGGTGCACACCGATGAGGGCGTTAACAAAGGCATGGCTAAAATTGACAGTGCCATAGACGCCTGTGAAATGATTTTATCGCTAGCGCCGGAAACGAACGGCCAGGTAGCCGTTAAAGCCTGGGCTGCACTGAGTAAAATGACCGGGCGCGACCATACCCACCTGGCATTACCAAAAGAAGACGAGAAAATCCGCTTTGCCGATATCGTGGCGCAGCCGCGCAAAATCATTAGCTCTCCTACCTGGTCGGGGCTGGAAGATGAACATGTGTCGTACAACGCAGGTTATACCAACGTGCACGAGCTGATCCCATGGCGCACCATTACCGGCCGCCAGCAGTTTTATCAGGATCACGAATGGATGCGCGACTTCGGTGAGCAATTGTGCAGCTACAAGCCGCCGATTAATCTAAAAACTGTTGAACCAGTGTTAAATAAAAAATCTAATGGTAACAAAGAGATAGTGCTTAACTGGATTACGCCACACCAAAAGTGGGGCATTCATAGTACCTACTCTGACAACCTGTTAATGCTAACGCTGTCACGCGGCGGCCCTATTGTCTGGCTTAGCGAAATTGATGCCAAAGCCGCGGATATTGAAGATAACGACTGGATAGAAATATTCAACGTTAACGGTTCAATCTCAGCACGAGCGGTGGTGTCACAACGCGTGCCCGAGGGCATGAGCATGATGTATCACGCTCAGGAGCGGATTGTAAATATACCGGGTTCAGAAATGACCGGCAGTCGCGGTGGTATCCATAACTCGGTGACCCGCGCGGTAATGAAACCCACCCATATGATTGGCGGCTATGCACAGCAAGCCTATGGCTTTAATTACTACGGTACGGTCGGCTGTAACCGCGACGAGTTCGTGGTGGTGCGTAAAATGAGCAAAGTTGACTGGCTGGATACTAAATAAGGTTGGAGTAAGCAATATGAAAGTTAGAGCCCAAATAGGCATGGTGCTGAATTTAGACAAGTGCATAGGTTGCCACACTTGCTCCATCACCTGCAAAAACGTCTGGACATCGCGCGAAGGCGCAGAATATGCCTGGTTTAACAATGTTGAAACCAAGCCCGGTATTGGTTATCCGAAAGACTGGGAAAATCAGGATAAATGGAAAGGCGGCTGGACTCGCGAGAAAAACGGCAAACTGGTTCCTAAAATTGGTGGCAAGTTGCGGGTATTGGCCAACCTGTTCGCTAACCCCGACTTGCCCGAAATTGATGATTACTATGAACCCTTCGATTTTGATTACCAGCACCTGCATAACGCCGGTGATACCAAACACCAGCCCGTTGCCAGGCCACGCTCGCTGATCAGTGGTCAGCGGATGGAGAAAATTGAATGGGGTCCAAACTGGGAAGAAATTCTTGGTACTGAGTTTGCTAAACGTAAAAAAGATCAGAACTTTAACGAAGTCGTGCAAAAGGATATTTACGGCCAGTTTGAAAAAACGTTTATGATGTACCTGCCCCGTTTGTGCGAACATTGCCTGAATCCGGCGTGTGTCGCCGCCTGCCCAAGCGGTGCTATTTATAAGCGCGAAGAGGATGGCATAGTACTGATTGATCAGGACAAATGCCGCGGCTGGCGCATGTGCGTTTCGGCCTGCCCCTACAAAAAAATCTACTACAACTGGAAAAGTGGTAAGTCGGAAAAATGTACTTTCTGTTTCCCGCGGATTGAAGCCGGACAGCCCACCGTATGTTCAGAAACCTGCGTGGGGCGTATTCGCTACTTAGGTGTGTTGCTGTACGACGCTGATAAAATTGCCAGTGCCGCAAGCACGCCAAACGAGAAAGATTTATATCAGGCACAACTGGATATCTTCCTCGACCCATTCGACCCCGATGTTATTTCAGCGGCCAAAGCTGAAGGTATTACCGATAACTGGCTTAAAGCGGCGCAGCGTTCTCCGGTGTATATGATGGCGATGCAGTGGAAAGTCGCCCTGCCGTTACACCCGGAATACCGGACACTACCCATGGTCTGGTATGTGCCACCGCTATCCCCCATTCAAAGTGCGGTGCAGGCCGGGCATGTTGGAATGAATGGTGAAATTCCGGACTTAAAATCGCTGCGGATCCCGCTGCGTTACCTGGCCAATTTGCTTACCGCTGGTGATGAAGAACCGGTAGTCCGCGCACTGGAGCGAATGATCGCAATGCGCGCATTTAAACGCTCTCAGCAGGTAGATGGCGTGGAAGATCTGGAGGTATTAACCCAGGTTGGTTTAACCGCAGTGCAAGTAGAGGAAATGTACCGCTACATGGCGCTGGCAAATTACGAAGACCGCTTTGTTATCCCTACCAGTCACCGGGCTTATGCTGAAAATGCATACGATATGAAGAGCGATTGTGGCTTTAGCTTTGGCAATGGCTGTGCCGGCGGCGAGAGCAAACTGAATATTTTTGGCGGCACCACCAAAGGTGTTCGCAAAGTCATTCCAGTGACGATGAAGGAGTAAACGATGGATATCATTCGAGTCATTTCACTGTTGCTGGACTATCCGCAACCTCAGTTACAAGACGCTGGTAACGATTTACTGGCCATTGTTAAACAAGCCGATTTATCGGCTGCAAAGCAACAACAGCTAAGCGCTTTTATTACTGAGCGTGCCCAAAGTGACATTATGGACTGGCAGTCAGAATATGATGGCCTGTTTGAGCGGGGCCGCTCATTGTCTCTGCTGTTATTTGAACACTTGCATGGCGAATCGCGGGATCGCGGCCAGGCCATGGTTGATTTAATGGCACAGTATCAAGAGGCTGGTTTAGAGATTGGGGTGCGGGAACTACCCGATTATATTCCGCTATACCTGGAATTTCTAAGCACCCAGGGCGAGGAAAATGCCCGGTTAGGTTTAGCTGAAGTGGCGCATATTCTGTCAGTGTTGCAATGTCGTTTAGAGCAACGTGACAGTAATTATCAGGCGTTGTTTGCCGCGCTACTTGAACTCTCCGGAGTTAAGGTAGAACTGGCTCCGCTGCGCGAACAGTTAAAAAGTGAGAAGCCCGACCATACCAACGAAGCGCTGGATAAAGTGTGGGAAGAAGAAATGGTGACATTTGGTCCTGGCGCCGAAAAAGACGGTTGTGCCAGTACCAGTAAACCGACTGAAACCCAGCGGCGCGACCAATACGTCCCGGTGCAGTGGTCTGATGCTTCGCAGCCAAAAAGCTCTAATATTCCGTCAGGAGTCTAGCGATGAAATTTATTGATATGTTGTTATTTGGTATTTATCCCTACGTCGCAACAGCGATATTCTTTATGGGCTGTATTATGCGCTATGAAAGAGAGCAATATACCTGGCGCGCCCAGTCCAGTCAGCTTCTGGATAAAAAATACTTTCGGTTCGCCAGTGTGTTTTTCCATATCGGCATCATTATGATCTTTGCCGGCCATTTTGCCGGTCTGGTCATTCCCTACGAAGTGTGGGAGTTGTTCGGGATCTCTCTGGCAACTAAACAGTTAATTGCTATGGGTGTGGGGGGTATTTTCGGCGTTATCTGTTTTATCGGACTGACGTTGCTCGTGTATCGCCGGCTGTTTAACCCACGGGTCAGAGCCAGCAGCTCTTTGATGGATACATTAATTTTATTACTCATTTACTGGCAACTTATTTTAGGTATTCTGACCATTTTCGTCTCCACCGGTCACATGGATGGTTACGTAATGAAAGGATTAATGAGCTGGTCACGTTACCTGCTAACCTTCAGACCGGCAGAGGCTATTGAATTTATTGACGGCCTGCACTGGATATACAAGGCGCACGTGTTCTGGGGTATCACGTTGTTTGTACTGTTCCCGTTTAGTCGGCTGGTACATATCTGGAGCGTACCGGTGGGCTACTTAGGCCGCAATTATCAGGTTGTACGTCGTCGCTTCGGCGCGAAATAGCCACCGCAATTTTCCGAGTACAGGAGCATTTTATATGATTCAGGTTAACCACACTCAGATCCCGGAAAAAGATATTCTGGCAGAAATGCAGTATCACCCGGCTCAGTCACAACGTGACGCCATGCTTAAGTCGGCAGAGTCACTGATAATTGCTGAATTGTTGCGCCAGCGCGCAAAAACGCTGGGGCTGAACATTGCGAACGACGGCGCCGCTACCAGCCAGGATGACTTTTTAGAGCAATTGCTGGCACAGGAAGTCGATATTCCCACCGCCAGCACTGATGAGTGCGAGCAATATTACCGGTTAAATCCGGGGCGGTTTGAGAGCTCGCCACTGGTTGAGGTAAGCCATATATTGCTGGCTGCCGCGCCAGAGGATGACAAGGCCAGAGTGGAAGCCAAGACATTGTCAGAAGCGTTAATCAGCCAGTTACAGCAAGGTGCCAGCCTGGCTGAACTGGCAAAGCATTACTCTGCTTGCCCTTCAAAAGAAACGGGCGGTAGCCTTGGTCAGATAAACCGGGGCCAGACCGTACCTGAGTTTGAGCGGCAACTGTTCAGTGCTGAGCCGGGCCTGTTACCAAACGCCATCGAGAGCCGTTATGGTTTTCACGTGGTATTTATAGCCCGCAAAGTACCGGGTCAGTTATTACCGTTTAAAGCGGTACAGCAGAAAATTGCAGAATATCTGAACGAAAAAGTACGGCGCAAAGCGGTGGCGCAGTATATTCATACACTGATTGTTGAAGCAGAAATAGCAGGTTACGATTTTAAATTGTCAGCCTCGCCGTTAATGCAGTAACCCGTCAACTTCAGGCAACAGTAAGCCAGCCTAACGTAAGGCGCCGGTGCAGTCTAAGCCGCCGGCGTCTTTTTTCATGGTTAATTTAAACTACGGCACAACGCTACCAACAACGAGGTAACCCCTTAACCTAATTATAAAAAAATCTTTTTCAGGCTAGGATCACTCCATCATCTGCCGTTTGGAGCTACACCATGAAAACCGCTATTTCTGCTTTACCTTTTGCAATTACTTTAGCGTTATCTGCCTCTTTGCTGCCAACACCGGTTAGCGCCAATACCCATAACGAATTGTCTGACGCTGTTAAACAAAGCAGTGTTGCAGTGCATTTTCGTTATCGTCTGGAATATGTCGACCAGGACAACGCGCTGGACGATGCGATAGCCTCTACCCTGCGCAGCCGCTTAACCGTTAACAGCGGCAACGCTTATGGCTTTAGCGCGTTAGTGCAACTGGATAATGTCAGTGTGTTGGGTAATGACAATTACAACAGCACAGTAAATGGCAATACAAATTACAGCATAGTCGCCGACCCTGAAGGTACCGATGTTAACCAGGCATTGCTGCGCTACGCCAATAACAGTGGTACCACCTTTAGCGCCGGACGCCAATTAGTAAACCATATGAACCAACGCTTTTTAGGCGGGGTTGGCTGGCGCCAGAATGAGCAAACACTGGATGGATATCGCTTGCAACAAGGGTTTGGGGAAAAAATAAATGCTGAACTGGGCCATTACCATAACGTAAACCGGGTGTTTGGCCCCAAAGGCGCCGCTGCCGACCGAAACGGCAGTTTTAATACTGCCCTGCTGCAATGGCAGGTTAACCCGGCCCATCAACTGGCCGCATTTGGCTATGATTTTGAATTTGATAGCTGGGCTGCGCGCAGCAGCCGCACTGTGGGTATCGATTATCAGGGCAAGTTAACAACCGGTCCAAAATTGAGCTGGCACTTGGCGCTGGCAAAGCAAGACGATGCGCATAATACACCGCTGAACGTCAGCCATCACTACCATCGTCTGAGTGTTAACTGGGCCTTCGATAACCTGACGCTGCAAGCCGGCCAGGAGCGTTTAGCCGGTAATAGCCAGAGTGCGTTTCAAACCCCGCTGGCTACCCTGCATGCTTTTTCGGGTTTTGCCGATCTGTTTTTAAACACGCCTAATACCGGCCTGCGCGATAACTGGCTGCAAGCCAGCGGAAAATTAAATAATATTGCGCTTACCCTGGCCTATCACCGCTTTGACAGCGATGTTGCTAGCAGCAAATATGGCGATGAATGGAATGCCAGTGCCACTTATGCGGTTAACAAGCAATTATCTGCCCTGGTCAAACTGGCACATTATCAGGCCTACAACCTGGCGGTGGATACCACTAAGGTCTGGTTGATGCTTAGCTATCAACCATAGATACACCGCCTAACGCAGAAGAATTTAAGCTTAGCCGTAGCGATTACGTTTCCCAGCTCCACAGCCAACCCTGCGCTGTTGCAAAACAGCATATAAGCAGCGTTGGTCCTCTGCCGCCCTCCACTTTGGAATGGGCGGTTTTTTATGCCCGCAAGACTTTTTCACCGCATATTTGCGCCACTACTCCCAATGGGGTAGCAAAACCAATAATGCTGCGCCCTGTCGCCATGCTGCCCCTTGCCGCACTATAAAAACGTGATCTGGATCAAGTTTCACACCGCTGGGAAGACTAAGCTGAAACACAACATCTAGTGCCATAAAAAAATAAACGCACTATATAGAGGGTCAAATGCTTAGATTTACTGATGAACAAATCGTCTTTCAGGAAGTGCCGGGAGAAGTATCACTGGCCTTTACTATTGCTGGCTGCCCGCTCGGCTGTAAAGGCTGCCACAGCAGCTACAGCTGGCGCGCCGATATCGGTTGCCTGCTAACCCCCGACTACTTTAGTCACCGCCTGCAAAGCTATCAGGGCTTAATTAGCTGTGTGCTGTTTTTAGGCGGCGAATGGCAGCCCCAGCATTTACTGGCACTGTTAACGCTGGCCCGCACCGCCGGCTTGCATACCTGTTTGTATACCGGCCTGGATGATGTCAGTCCTGATTTAAAACAACAGCTGACTTACCTGAAAACCGGTCGCTGGCTTCAGGAGCGCGGCGGCCTTAGTAGCCCCGACACTAACCAGATTTTTACCGATTTACGCACAGGCGAATGCCTGAACTCTCTTTTTACCCGACAATAACCTGCCGAGGAATTTACGATGCAAGCGCTAAACTTTGACCAACTCCAACAGAAGCTAAGCTTTATTGATAATTATCTGCATGCCACCAATGCCGCGGATGGCTCTAAGCTGGATGCCAATGCCAACGTTACCCAGAAAAATATTGCAACGCTGGAAGCCGAACTGATGAAAGATCAGTTTATTCAGGTTAACCGGGCACTGATCAGCAATAAAATCAGTGAACTATTTGGCGCTGAACTGGCTGCTGAATACCTGCGGCAAATCACTGATCACGAGATATATGTTCACGATGAAACCAGCTTAAAACCTTACTGTGTGTCAGTAACCATGTATCCGTTTTTACGGGATGGTTTAACAAAATTGGGGGGCGAGTCGCAAGCACCAAAACATCTTGAATCGTTTTGTGGTTGTTTTGTAAACTTTGTATTTGCTGTGTCCAGCCAATTTGCCGGTGCTGTAGCAACAGTAGAGTTTTTAACGTACTTTGATTACTTCGCCCGCAAAGACTATGGCGATAACTACTTAAAAACCCACCCTAAGCAAATTGCCAATCATTTGCAGCATGTGGTGTATGCGCTAAATCAGCCAGCGGCAGCGCGGGGCTATCAAAGCGTGTTCTGGAATATCTCAATTTACGATCAGCACTACTTTGACAGCATGTTTGGCAATTTTGTATTTCCGGATTTTGTAAAGCCAGAGTGGCAATCAGTATCAGCTTTACAGCAATACTTTTTAAAGTGGTTTAATAAAGAAAGAGAAAAAACGGTATTGACCTTTCCGGTCGTCACCGTTGCCATGCTAACCGATAATGGCCAGTGTAAAGATAGTGCATTTGCTAACGATATTGCCCGGGAAATGGCTGCCGGTAACGCTTTCTTTATTTATCAGTCAGAAAACGCCGACTCACTGGCCAGTTGCTGCAGGCTGCGCAGTGAAATCAGCGATAATACCTTCTCTTATTCGCTTGGAGCAGGCGGGGTCGCCACCGGCTCTATTAACGTTATAACCGTTAATATGAACCGGCTGGTGCAGGATGGCCGGGATTTAGCCACCGAGATCAGTAAAATTCATAAGTATCAGGTGGCCTATCGCAAAGTCATGGAGCAGTACCAGGATGCAGGCCTGTTGACCGTATATGACGCTGGCTTTATCAGCCTGGATAAGCAGTTTTTAACCATTGGAATTAATGGCATGGTGGAAGCCGCTGAATCGCAAGGGCTGGTTGCCGGCAATAATCCGGCCTATATCAGTTTTGTGCAACAGCAGTTAAAAGTTATTTTCGATGCTAATAAACTGGCTAAAGCTGAATATGGCTACATGTTTAACACCGAATTTGTGCCGGCAGAAAACCTTGGCGTTAAGAATGCTAAATGGGACCGGGAGGATGGCTACCTGGTGCCGCGCGATTGTTATAATTCGTATTTTTACGTGGTAGAGGATGAACAAAGCAATACCCTGGATAAATTTCAACTGCACGGCCGTGAGCTACTGGATTACCTCGACGGTGGTTCAGCCCTGCATTTAAATCTGGAGGAAAAACTGGATCAGAATGGTTATCTGCAACTGCTGAATATCGCTGCCCGCACCGGTTGCAATTATTTTTGCGTCAATGTCAAAATCACCATCTGCAACCGTTGCGAAACCATCGACAAACGTACTTTGTGCGCCTGCCAGGCATGCGGCAGTGACGATATTGACTACGGCACCCGGGTTATTGGCTATTTAAAGCGGGTATCAGCCTTTAGTAGCGGTCGGCGGCAAGAGCATGGGCTGCGCCACTATGAAAGAGTAAACAACAATGGTTTAAACCGCGCCAGATAAAAAATACCACCAAGCTGAGCCAATGCCAGCACCGCGCAGATCGCGCGGGTTGGCATTGTAAGGCTTTGTTTTAACGCCCCTACGCCAAAACCAATATAGCCCAGTAATAGCAGAATTTTAAACCCCAGCCACTGATGAGCAAAAGGCTGCCAGGGCCCTATTGCCAAAAGCGTAAAAGCTAAGGTTAATAGCAAGGTGTCATTAATATGTGGCAAATGGCGCAATGGACTATGCCGCCAGGTTGGTTTACCCAGCATATCCAACAAGAGTCGACCAATAAACAAGGTTGCACTCAAATAAGCACACAACATATGTAAGTGTTTAAGCGGTAAATAATATTCCATTCTTGCGTTCCGTCTTCACTAACTGGCTACTGCCTGGTTACTACCTGGCCACTACCTTAGAGCAACTTTATTGCTATGCCTATATCGCCAAAGGGGTAGAAATCACCATCAGCCTATCACCCTGGGTATTTTTAACCTGCTAAGTATATTTCACCCGACATTGCTCAGGTCAAAACCACCCCAACCTGCTATAAAATAATATATATTCATTTAAAACAACAACTTAAATTCTGGCTTGATTTTTGTAATGGCTGGTCTGGCGGGTAAAGCTCTGCCGATAAAAAACAGGAGTGAAAAATGACACTTTGGCGCGACAACATAATTATCTTAAGGGGGCTATATGGCCGGATATCGTAAACTCTGGTGGCTGTTAATTGCCATTTTAGCCATTACCTTCTCGGTGCTGGGCTATTTTGGTGCTGAGGTGTACCGCTCAGCGCCGCCAATCCCGGCTAAGGTGGTTAATCAGCAAGGGCAAGTGCTGATGACTAATGAGACTATCTTAAACGGCCAGACCGCCTGGCAATCTGTCGGTGGCATGCAGCTTGGGTCAATTTGGGGGCACGGTGCCTACCAGGCACCAGACTGGACTGCCGACTGGCTGCATCGTGAACTAATGGCCTGGTTGGAATTAGCCGCGCAAGACGAGTATGGACGGCACTATGCTGAGCTTAATGCAGCAGAGCAGAATGCACTGCAATTTGCGTTAAAACAGGCGTATCGCCGTAACAGCTACGATAAAGCAACTGACACCCTGTTGCTTAGCGACAGACGAGCACTTGCGATTTCGCAAACCGCTGAGCATTACATTGCCTTATTTGGCGATGACAGTTCGCTAAGCCAGACTCGCGCTAACTATGCGATGAAAAACAATACCCTGCCCTCACTGAAACGCCGCGAAGAAATGACCCAGTTTTTCTTTTGGACGGCCTGGGCCGCCAGCACGGAAAGAACCGCGGGCAGCGCGACCTATACCAATAACTGGCCGCACGAGCCGTTAATTGATAACCGTCCTACTGCAGAGAACCTGATCTGGTCGTTAGTGAGTATTATTTTACTGATCGCCGGGGTAGGTGCCCTGATCTGGGGCTGGGCATTTTTACGCAAACATGATGAAGAAGAGCCCGAAACACCTAAGTTAGATCCTATTGCCCGCTTAACACTAACGCCGTCGCAAAAGTCTCTGGGTAAATATATTCTGGTGGTCGTCGCCTTATTTACCTTGCAAGTTATGCTCGGCGGTTTCACCGCGCACTATACCGTTGAAGGTGATGGTTTTTACGGACTAAACACGACTGAATGGCTACCCTACAGCCTGGCTCGTACCTGGCATATTCAGGCAGCAATGTTCTGGATAGCGACGGGCTTTCTGGCAGCAGGATTATTTTTAGCACCGATAATTAACGGCGGCAAAGATCCTAAGTACCAAAAACTGGGCGTAGATATACTGTTTTGGGCGCTGGTGGTGCTGGTGGCTGGCTCCTTTGCCGGTAACTACTTTGCCATTATGCAAATTATGCCGGAACATTTATGTTTCTGGTTTGGCCATCAGGGCTATGAATACATCGATATTGGCCGCTTCTGGCAAATTATTAAATACGTTGGCGTATTGTTCTGGCTGCTGTTAATGCTGCGGGCTATTGTGCCGGCGTTTAAAGCACCGGGTGATAAAAACCTACTGGCGTTATTTGCTGCTTCGGTCATTTGTGTCGGTTTGTTCTACGGTGCCGGCCTGTTTTATGGCGAGCGTACCCATTTATCAGTAATGGAATACTGGCGCTGGTGGGTGGTTCACCTGTGGGTAGAGGGTTTCTTTGAAGTGTTCGCCACTGTGTCACTGGCATTTATTTTTCATAGCATGGGACTGGTGTCGCGCACCGTCGCGACCAGCGCCAGCCTGGCATCAGCCTCATTGTTTATGCTAGGCGGTATACCGGGTACCTTCCACCACCTGTATTTTGCTGGCACCACTACGCCGGTAATGGCAGTCGGCGCTACTTTTAGTGCACTGGAAGTAGTACCACTGGTGGTGCTTGGCTATGAAGCCTGGGAAAACTGGCGCTTAAAGAATAAAGCGCCATGGATGGGTGATATAAAATGGCCACTGATGTTTTTCGTTGCCGTAGCGTTTTGGAATATGCTTGGTGCCGGCGTGTTTGGTTTTATGATTAACCCACCTATCGCACTGTATTACCTGCAGGGCTTAAATACCACACCAACCCACGCTCACGCTGCGTTGTTTGGGGTTTATGGTTTTCTGGCACTTGGCTTCTGCCTGTTAATCCTGCGCTATATCCGACCGCAGTTGGTATTTGATGAAAAGCTGATGAAAACGGCATTCTGGTGGATGAACGGTGGCTTATTGCTGATGCTGTTTACCAGCCTGCTGCCCATTGGCTTTATTCAGTTTTATGCCAGCGCCACAGAAGGCTTATGGTATGCCCGCAGCGAAGCCTTTATGCAAAGCGATATACTGCAAACACTGCGCTGGGTTCGCACGGTGGGCGATGTGATCTTTATCATCGGCGCCTTAGCAGTAAGTTGGCAGGTGGTTAAAGGGGTGTTTGACAGTAACGCTGCCGTGCAACCATTGCAGCAGCCTAGCTGATTTAAAGCTAACCGGCTTCACTTTAAAGACGCCGCTTTTAACAGCGGTGTCTTTTTTTATGCTTACTGCTTATACTTGCCCCCCTTTGGTGCAAATACCGGATTTGCCTTTGCAAACTAAAGCAAAAAACCTGCTAAGTATGATGCTGGCCCAACTGGGCCTGATTAAACATGACAGCCAGCGACTATCCGCCATACCACTAACCGAGCGGTTAAAGGTAGCTTTCGCGGCATTTATAGCACTGTTTATCGTCACCTTTATTAGCCTGCAACTGGCCGATACCGCCAGCACTATAGTGCTGCTGGCCTCTATGGGCGCGTCCTCCGTATTGTTATTTGGCTTACCAAACAGCCCATTGGCCAGACCCTGGTCATTTGCAGCCGGCCATCTTATCTCCGCTGCAGTAGGCCTTATCTGCTCGCATCTGTTTACTGATCTGGCCCTGATGGCTGCAATGACCATTGGTTGCGTGCTGTTTGTCATGTACATTTTTGAATGTATGCACCCACCAGGCGGCGCCACGGCGTTGGTACCAGTAATTGCCTCAACCGATTCGGTACTCGGCTATGACTTTTTACTCTACCCGGTAGCGTTAAACGTTTTTGTGATGCTGGCGGTTGCCATGTTATTACAAAAATTCTGGCTAAAACGGGGTATGCAACTCACGTCACAGAAATTTGATCCAGTGCATCTGCATCACGATCAATCTCCGCTTAAACGCCTCGGCTTACAACCAGAGGATTTACTCGACGCTTTAAATAGCTTTGATACCGTAGTCGATATTAGCGAGCAGGATTTAGAACGCTTATATCATCAAGCACAACTGCATGCTTATCAGCGTAAAAGTGGCGAAATACGCTGTGGTGATATTATGTCGCGTGATTTAATTACAGTTGAACCAGATAGAGCTGTTGCTGCTGCCTGGCAGCTGCTGCGCAAACATAAAATCAGTATGCTTCCGGTTACTGATAGCCAGCAGCAACTGCTGGGTGTGGTATCGACAGTAGATTTTCTTAAAAACTTGCAGGTCCCACACTACTGGGGCTTACTGCGCCATGTTAATCAGCTGCTTTTAAAAAACCGCCACAATAAACAATACAAACGTAAAGTGGCAGAGATTATGGTGACCAAACTGACGGTTGCCCATGAAGACGATCATATTGCGGCACTGGTACCCATGTTGTCAGATCAGGGCCTGCACCATATCCCGGTGCTTAATGCACAGCAGCAGCTGGTGGGAGTTATAACGCAGTCGGATCTGATTGCGGCGTTATTTAACACCAAACTAAACTGAACGCGCTTTGCTAGTAGACTAAAATGCTTGAGCCCTACCCCATCTGGGGTAAAACCTTTACCCCTTAAAACCACATCTTAGTGCTCCACGGATTTGATACACTGGCTCAAATTCTTACTGAGCGTTTTTTATGAATATTGAATCCTACACCGACTTGATCCGCGCTGCCAGCATTCAGGATGAGCCGCAGCGCTTACTGTTTGTATTTGCTAAAGCCGAATTGCCCAATGGTTTTACCGATAGCCAGAAAAATAACTTTGAAAATGGCCAGGGGGGCGCCTTAGCGCCGGTGCTGTGTGTAGATAAACTGCCTGACGAAGTCGTCGAATTCAGTACTTTAGTAGCAGAATCTGAAAAAACCGGTATTGACTGGGATATCGCTTTTGTCTCAGCAATTGCGGGGCGCGGCAGCTTTGCCCCAAACAGTGATGAGGCCAGCCAGCCACTTAAAATGATGACTGAAAAAATTCAGGGCGGCATGATTGCCGATTTTCTGACCTTTAATAAAGCCGGCGAGTTAGTGGCGCTCTATTAACGAATATTGGGGCGTATATTTGCGCCCAGTTCATCCAATGTTTATCCTTCGGGCGCCATTGTATTTAACAACAAACGGGCGCCCTTACCGAATTACACCACTTTCGAATAGCGCTGTTGGCCCTGGGTTAAATAGGCGTCGAAACTGGCGCAGATACTTCGCACCCAGAGCCTGCCATTGTCAGTTACTTTAATTCGCCCGGCGTATACCTCAACCAGGCCGTCTTCCATAAAGGGCTGAAGCCGTTCTAGTGCCTCGGCAAAGTAGTGCCAAAAACCATCAATGCACCACTTTTGACTAAACGCTTCTATATCAAGCTCAAAGTGGCAGATTAACTGGCTGATCAACGCTGCGCGGATTTTATCATCGGCATTTAAACTAAAACCGCGCTCGGTGGGGAGTTGGCCGTTACTAATGGCAGCATAATAGGCAGGCAACTCTTTGCTGTTTTGCCACAGTACGCCATTTACCTGGCTAATACTGGATACGCCAAGGCCAATTAAAGCGTCTTGCCCCGCGGTGGTATAACCCTGAAAATTGCGCTGCAGCTTACCTGCCGGCTGTGCTTTGGCTAAGGTATCGTCTGGCCTGGCAAAGTGGTCCATACCAATAAACTGATAACCGGCAGCGACAAAACGCTCAATCGCCAGCTGCATCAGTTCCAGCTTTAATGGCGCATCTGGCAGGCTGCTATCGGCTATTTTACGCTGGGCGGCAAAGCGCTCGGGAATATGGGCATAGCTAAACAATGAAATACGGTGCGGGTTAAGGCGGATAATTTCATCAACCGTTTGGGCGAAGCTGGCCGGTTGCTGAAACGGCAAGCCGTAAATTAAATCCAGATTAATTGAGCTAAAACCGAGCTCACGGCTAAGCTGCACCTGGTGGCGAATTAAATCAGTATCCTGCACCCGATTAATAGCAATTTGTACTTTCTCGTCTAAATCCTGCACCCCGAAACTCACCCGGTTAAACCCCAGGGTGCGTAAATAGCGTAATTTATTGTCACTGCAGCTACGTGGGTCAATTTCAATACTGATTTCAGCATCGTTATTAATAGCAAAGTTCTGGTGCAACAAGTCCATCAACCGGCTTAGCTGAACTTCGGTTAAAAAGGTGGGGGTACCCCCACCTAAATGCAGCTGATTAATCTGTTTGCTCTGCAGCAAGGGGGCATACAGCGCCATTTCCTGCGCTAAGGCATTCAGATAGTTATCGGCTTTATATTGATGCCGGGTAATAACCTTATTACAACCGCAGTAGTAACAAAGCTTGTGGCAAAATGGGATGTGCAAATACAGGCTTAGCTCATTCGGACTCTGAGCAATAGCGGTTGCTATCAGTGCCGGGTCAAAGCTGCTGTTTAACGCCAATGCCGTGGGATACGACGTATATCGCGGGCCGTTAATGTTATACTTACTGATTAATTTAGGATCCCATTGTACGGTTTGCATCTTAACCTCATTAATTGTGTTGCTGGTTCTCACTGCACTGATCAGCAGCTAACTGACTTTGCGCTAACGCAGCATGTTGCTGCGCCAACCAGTTAAGGCTTGTGGACACGGGCAGCGGCAATCGCTCTGGGCCAATGCTATCGAGCAGATTTTTGCAGTACAAACCCAGCTCGGTGTCGCCTAACATTTGCAAGCGACGACGAAAAAACAGCGTATCCGGATCGGCCTGGTTACTGATCATGGCAACAAAATCCGCAAGTTCGGCTTTTAACAATAAGTTGTACTGCAACGGTCGCAACACCACCTTTAACTTGCAGCCATCAAGACTGATCCCAAATTGCAAACCAATATCACTGACCTCAATCTGCAGTATCTTATGCTGCATAAAGTTCAGCTCGCCTGCGCTAAGCTCTGACTGGAAAAATTGGTTTAATGCCAACTGTATCATTCCAGCTTGCAACCGTTCGGGAGCATAGCAGGTAAGCTGGCGCAACATTGTAGGTAGTCCTGATACCAACTTAGAGTTAACTCTTTTAATATCAAACATATAAAAGCATTCCTATTCATTATTCTTCTATAATAAAACCACAATATTTGCCGTGCAGCTATTCCCTGTCGGAGGTAGCTGAGGTTGATAATTAACTCAAGAGGCAATACATGGAGCTGCTCTGTCCTGCTGGCAGTATGCCGGCATTAAAGGCTGCAATTGAACATGGTGCGGATGCGGTATATATCGGTTTAAAAGATGACACCAATGCCCGTCATTTTGCAGGATTGAATTTTGACGAAGCCAGGCTTAAAGACGCAGCCTGCTTTGTGCATCAGCATGGCAAAAAGCTACACGTAGCCATTAATACCTTTGCCCATCCGAACAACTATCAACGCTGGCAATATGCCGTAGATATGGCTGCTAACGCCGGTGCTGATGTGCTGATCCTGGCCGATATTGCGGTACTGGCTTATGCGGCGCAGCGCTACCCTAAACTTGAACGGCATTTGTCGGTGCAGGCGTCTGCAACCAATGCCGCCGCCATCAATTTCTATCGCCAGTTTGATATCAGCCGGGTGGTTCTGCCGCGGGTATTATCAATGCAACAGGTTCGGGCGCTCGCCAAAAGCTGTGATATAGATCTTGAAGTGTTCGCGTTTGGCAGCCTGTGCATTATGGCCGAAGGTCGCTGCTACTTAAGCTCCTACATGACCGGTCAGTCACCCAATACGGCGGGGGCGTGCTCCCCGGCGGCGTTTGTAGACTGGCAGGACAACAATGGCACTCTGGAGTCACGTTTAAACGGCATTTTAATTGACCGTTTTGCGCCGAATGAAACCGCCGGTTATCCGACGCTGTGCAAAGGCCGGTTTAATGTCGGCAATGACACTTATCATGCGCTGGAAGAGCCTACCAGCTTAAACACACTGGACTTACTGCCGCAACTTCATGCTGAAGGAATTAAGTCACTAAAAATTGAAGGCCGGCAGCGCAGTCCGGCCTATGTCGCGCAAATTACTAGAGTCTGGCGTGCCGCCATCGATGCGGTGTTAAGTGCGCCAGATCATTTTCGTGTACAACCACAATGGCAACAAGTTCTGGCCGCGCTTTCCGAAGGCAGCCAGACGACCCTGGGCGCTTATCATAGAAAATGGAAATAACCACATGCAATTCTCACTAGGCCCAGTTCTCTATTTCTGGCCCAAAGCTCAAATACTGCAATTTTACCGGGAGGTCGCCGCCAGCGACATTGATATTGTCTATTTAGGTGAAACAGTTTGTAGCAAAAGACGTGAGTTAAAATTTGAAGACTACTTTGCCTTGGCGCAAATGCTGCGCGACGCTGGGAAGCAGGTGTGCTTATCATCCATGACATTATATGAAGCGCCCGGTGAGCTGCGGGAATTACGTAAATACGTTGATAACGGTGAGTTTTTAATTGAAGCCAACGATGTGGGTGCGATTAGCATGCTGCAGGATCAAGGTTTGCCTTTTGTCGCCGGCGCAGCAATCAACTGCTATAACCAGCATGCGCTGCGTCGCCTGGTGAGTATGGGATTAACCCGCTGGGTAATGCCGGTAGAGTTATCAAGCCAGTGGTTAAGTGACGTGTTAAGCCAAAGTATCATTAGTGATATTCGTGACTGTTTTAGCACTGAAGTATTTGCGCTGGGCCATTTGCCGCTGGCCTGGAGTGGCCGTTGCTTTACCGCCCGCTCTGAGAACCGCAGTAAAGATCAATGTGAACTCTGTTGCATTAACTACCCACAGGGGCGTGAAGTTACAAGCCAGGATGGCAGTCAGGTTTTTGTTTTAAATGGTATTCAAACTCAATCAGGATACCGTTACAACCTGGTAAATCAGCTTAGCACTATGCAAGGTTTGGTGGATATAGTACGGTTAAGCCCACAACAAACCGGTACGTTTGACTGGCTGGCCAAGTTTAAAGCTAATGTGGACGGCAAAGCACCACAGCAGCTTGGTAATAGCGACAGCAATGGTTACTGGCTGAATTTAGCCGGTATGATGACGGGGTAAACGACAAAGGCGGATATAGTATTGACGCAAGTAATCTAAGTGAGAATCGACTTACCCTTAGCTAACCGTTGCAGGCCAGGATGCTGACAAATTCGTCAGGAACGAATTTGAACAGCTGAGCTGGTCCGTAGGATAAACTTCATGGATGAAGTTTATAATCGAGCCCCCAGGGATGGGTTGACGGCGTGTTAGCATGGGTGAGTCGGTTCGTCATATTTAACAAGATGTGGAATCTCTAATGACCAACCAAATCGCCAAAATTGGCATAGTTACAGTAAGCGACCGGGCCAGTGCCGGCGTTTACGAGGATTTATCCGGTAAAGCAATTATCGATACCTTAACAGACTATTTAAGCAGCAACTGGCAGGCTGAATACCGGCTGATCCCGGATGAGCAGCCGCTGATAGAGCAAACACTGCGCGAGCTTTGTGATGAGCAAGGCTGCTGCTTAGTGGTAACCACCGGCGGCACCGGGCCGGCTAAGCGCGATGTAACGCCGGAGGCAACCGAAGCCGTATGCGATAGAATGATGCCGGGTTTTGGCGAATTAATGCGCACTGAATCATTGAAGTATGTGCCAACTGCAATATTATCCCGTCAAACTGCCGGCCTGCGCGGCAGCAGCCTGATTATTAATTTGCCCGGCAAACCCAAAGCCATTCGTCAGTGTTTAGATGCAGTATTTCCAGCGGTACCTTATTGCATAGATTTAATGGATGGACCTTTTTTTCAGTGCAATGAACAAGTGATCAAGCCGTTTCGGCCAAAAAAATAATAGTGGGGCAGCATAGTGCCGTAGCCATTCGTTTCGGCACTATATGTCACTTAGCGTTGATACTCTCCGCCGCGCTCGGGTTGATATACCACCTCGAGTATCTCTACTGTGCGGCTCTGACCATTTGGCATTGGCCACTCCAATGACTGGCCAACAGACAGCCCCAATAATGCACTTCCGACCGGAGCGAAAATCGATATCTGATGTTCACTTTTAGCATCTTGCGGATATACCAGCGTTTTCTCAAACACCTTACTGTCGCCGGCAAATTTAAAGCGCACCGTAGAATTCATGCTAACTACATCTGCTGGCATATTTTCCGGCTCTACGATAGTTGCGCGATCCAGCTCACTCTCCAGCGTTTCAAGCTCTGGCGTCAACCGAGGCATTTTTTCAATTAGCGCTTCTATTCTATCCATATCGACAGCGGAAACAGTAATGGTTGGTTTTGAACTCATTAAACACTCCTGAAAATGACAACCTTAAGAAAAAAGAAAAGCCCGCCGGCACTGGCCGTCGGACTTTCACACAATTTGAACGTTATAGCGCCACAGCTTCAAAAAAGCAAGTTAACGCCTAAGCAAAAACAACCACACTACCAGCAGCAAGG
The DNA here is from genome assembly GCF_041616895.1 of Arsukibacterium sp. Lineage (GTDB taxonomy): Bacteria > Pseudomonadota > Gammaproteobacteria > Enterobacterales > Alteromonadaceae > Alishewanella. The sequence goes on along the minus strand of NZ_JBFJPY010000010.1, from coordinate 17,615 downwards.
TAATAAACCAGAAACCAGATAACAATTGCCAGAATAACAGTGGGTTGGTTTTATGCTCCTGCTTTACTTCTTCGTGCAAAAACTCTGGGTTTGGCTGCTGTAAATCGGTCAGTAGCTGATTAATACTTTGATAACGCTGTGATAAGTCTAAACTCACTCCTTTTTGCAAGGCACGGTCAAACCAGGTTGGAATAACGGGGTTAAACTGGCAGCTGCAGCGATAGCGTAGTTTGTCGTAATCGGCCGCTGTACGACACTCCTCCACTGCATTCCCGTAGGGTAAATGGCCGCCACTGAACAGCTCATATGCGATGGTAGCCAGTGCATAAATATCGCCCTGCACGCCCGAGTTATGTCCGAGCAAATAATGGGGATCGGAATAGGCTGCTGTGCCAAGCGCGGCTTCGTGTTGCAGCGGACTGTATATTTCAGCCAAGCCTGCGACATAGACCGAGCCAAAATCGACAATTTTTAAGCTACCATCATTCAGGTAAATGATATTGCCAGGTTTTAAATCCTGATGAATGGCGCCCATCCGGTGGAAAGCCTTTAGCCCTTCGGCAATTTGTTTTACCAGCTTAATCGCTAATGCCGGTTTTAACGGTTTCGGTTGGCGCTCAAACCATTGCTCCAGGCTTTGGCCCGGCAAATACTCCATCAGGTAGTATAAAAAGGTCCGCGGTCGGTGTTGGCGCACCACCTTAACTACGTAGTTAGATTCAATCCGCAGGCCGATCCATTCTTCGCGAATAAAGCGGTCAATGTATAAAACATCATCATCGTAGTTAAGTGAGGGGCATTTAAGTACCAGCTGCAGACCACTGCTTTCATCTTCAACCAAGTATAAATGGCTGCGACTGCTGGCAAACAATTCGCGTTGCACCTTATAACCATCCAGCTTCATGCCGGGGCGAAGTGCCGGAGGGAATGGCAGCCGGGTAAGGTGCTCATTTAAATCATCCAGGCTTTGCTCAGGTAGTGTTACTGCTTCGAGCAAAATAAGGCTGATATTATCGTCACTGCCCTGGGCTAATGCCAGCTGCATAAGCTGCTGCGCCGCTTGTGGTAAGTCTGTCGCGATGGACAACTCGCGTTGTAACACCTCAGCACTGATAAAATCGGAAATACCATCTGAGCATAGCAAAAATTTGTCGCCAGGCAGCAGGCTGATACTGCCTTGTTGCAGTTCAACCCGTGCATCCATGCCCAGCGCCCTGCCCAAAAACTGGCGCTGCTCAGACAATACCGTGGTGTGGTCCTGGCTCAGCTGTACTAACACGCCTTCGCGCCAATGGTATAAGCGACTATCGCCAATATGAAAAAAATGGGCAGTTTGCGATTTAATAATCAGTGCAGTAAAGGTGGTCAGATAACCTTTTTGATTATGCACGAACTGATGGCTTAGCTCATACAACTCGTTATTGATGGTGGCAAGCAGCTGGCTGGCGCTGTAAGCGACCGACCAGCTATCGGGTGTCTGGTTATATTCACGACAAAAGCGGCTGACCGCCCGCTCACTGGCTTGCTGACCAGCCTCAGCGGTACTTACGCCATCGGCCAGCGTAAAGCAGGCACCTTTGTAGGTTAACAGGTGCGCGTCATCGGGCACATTCACTGCCACCGCATCTTCGTTGGCCGGCTTAATGCCAGCCTCACAGATACTACTGTAACGAAGTTGCAAGTCAGATTGGCTCACCTGTTAATCCTTTTTCCAGCAATAACCACATTAACCAACGTTAATCCGATGCACAGTACCGTCTTCCCCTACTTCAGTAATATGGCCTTTCGGGTCGTCCAAAAACATGACCGCAACCAGGCCTACCAGGGCAGAAGCCGCAATCACATAAAAGAACATACTGTAGCTGACATAGCTTAGCACCGTTAAATACACCACTGCACCCACGTTACCATAAGCACCCGCCATGCCAGCGATCTGCCCGGTCATGCTGCGTTTAATCAGTGGCACTATGGCAAACACCGCGCCCTCACCTGCCTGCACAAAGAAGCTACAAGCCATGGTTGCCAGCACCGCCAGTGGGATCCACCAATGGCTGTCCATCAAGCCCATCAGGAAATAGCCAGCGGCCAGGCCGCCAATTAACATCAGCATACTTCTGCGCCGGCCAAATTTGTCAGAGAACCAACCGCCCATCGGCCGCGATACTAAATTCATAAAGGCAAAGCCTGATGCCAGCATACCCGCTTTAACCGCGCTGATGCCGTCAAAGGTTTCCAGAAAATACAATGGCAGCATGGAAACCACGGCCAGCTCAGAGCCAAAGGTGGCAAAATAGGCAATATTCAGGATACTAACCTGCTTAAAACTGTATTTATCAGCCTCCGCTACACCAGCACGCAAATGCTCGACATTGATCCGCCAGGTTTGCTGAGTTTGCACTATAAACAACAGCAACAATATGCCCCAGAACACATACATCATATTAGTAGAGAACAAATTAACGCCCGCTGGAGATAACCGCCAGGCCAACATCCCCAATGCCAAATGCATAGGAATATTCATCAGTATCAGGCCCCACAGCGCCCCCCAGCTTGACACGACCATGGCACCGGTTTTTTTCGGTTTAAAATACACCGAGCCTTTAGGGGTATTACGGGCAAATTTATAAAATATCAGCGAATACACTGCACTTATCACCCCGACCGTGCCAATAGCATAGCGCCAGCCATTCTCGCCACCATAAGCCAGAGCCAGTAACGGTAGCGTCATGGCTGCTGCGGCCGAACCAAAGTTACCCCAACCGCCATAAATACCTTCGGCGGTGCCTACCTGATGGTGTGGAAACCACTCGCCCACTAAACGAATACCCACCACAAAACCGGCACCGACAAAGCCCAGTAGAAAACGAAACAATGCCAACGCATCAAACGTTTGCGCAAATGCAAAACCAATACAGAGCAACGCGGAGATAAACAACAGTAAGGAGTACATAATGCGGGGGCCATAACGGTCTACCAGCATACCCACCACTATCCGTGCCGGGATGGTAATAGCAACGTTTAAAATCAGCAGCGCTTTGACCTGTGCATCAGTCAGGGCCAGTGCTTCTTTAATATGAATAAGCAAAGGCGCATGAGCGAACCAGATCACAAAGGTTAAAAAGAACGCAAACCAGGTGAGATGCAGCATTTTTATTTTTTGTTCAGCGAAATTAAGCAGGTTTAACCCACCACCGCTTGGCGTTGCTAAAGCAGGACCAGCCATAACATTCTCCACAGAGTTAACAATTAACTGCGCCTAGTGTAGAGAGCTAAAAAGCTAAAATCATTGATATAAAACAAAGGTGCTCAGTCATGTTTTTCCATAAAAACAAGCAGATACTACTTTATGGGTAGTTCGTAGCACCGCCACACCCTGCCGGATACCGACACTACCTACCTATATGGGTTTAACCCTGTGGCAGGCATAGCCTTCACCAGCGCGTAGGAGGTACACCCTCATTGCTGCGGCAACAGCTCGCTTTAGCGTTACACTACACAGTAATCATTTGCAGCGGATATTTGCTATGGCGCACCGCGCTCCAACGACACTAGCCCAGGCCACATTGCCTGAAGCAAACAGAGCCCTATTACTGGCAACACTGGCTTTTGCGGCCTGCTTTTCGGTTTGGACGCTATATGCCGTTATGGGCATCACGTTGCAACAACAACTTAGTTTAAGTGCTACCGAATATGGCATTTTACTGGCAGCACCTATTCTAAGCGGCGCTGTGTTGCGACTACCCTTCGGCATGCTGGCTGATCGGATCAGCAGTCGGCGCATATGGATATATCAAATGCTGATCATCATTCCGGCATTGCTATTGCTACCGCTGGTTAGCAGCTACGGCGGTTATTTATTTCTGGGTCTGTGGTTTGGGTTAAGCGGTGTATCTTTTACTCTTGGTGTACGCTACGTCAGTAGCTGGTTTGCCTCCAGCCGCCAGGGCCGGGCTCTCGGGCTATTCGGGGTTGGTAATGCCGGGGTGGCGATAACCTTTGTACTGGTGCCTCTGGCCATTCATTATCTTGGCTGGCAGTGGGTAGGCCCTTTGTATGCAGCAGGCATGTTGATAATTACCATCCTGTTTGCTGTATTTTCGCCGGCTGAACCGGCTCAGGCTTATCCTGAAACATCCTCACTGAGTCTGCGTCAACTGGCCAGCGACGCCAGGATCTGGCGGTTTTCACTCTATTATTATTTTGTTTTTGGCAGCTTTTTAGCATTGTTGTTATGGCTGCCGCAATATTATATGCAAGCCTATGCGATGAATGCATCGCATGCGATGGCCTTTACCTTATTTTTTGTCGCTACCTCCAGCATGGTAAGAGCGCTGGGCGGGTGGTTTGCAGATCGCTACGGCGGTCGTGCAGTGAACTGGAGTGTGTTCTGGGTCTGCATTATCTGTCTGTTTTTTTTAAGCTATCCACCCACTACGCTGATTATTCATGGCATGGAGAAAAACGTACAATTAGAGATTGGCTTAAATGTCTGGTGGTTTACTTTACTGATATTTGTAATCGGCGTTGCTCAGGGCTTCGGCAGGGCCAGCGTGTATAAAGTCATCCACGATTACTACCCACATCATATGGGTAGCACCGGTGGATTTGTTGCGGCTATTGGTGCGCTCGGCGGCTGCACCCTGCCTATTGTATTTGGCCTGGCACAAGATGCGTTGGGCATCATTACTGGCTGTTTTATGATTTTATATGGCGTATTGGCGCTGTGTATGATCACCATGTTTTTTGCTAATCAAGCTGCGCAGTACCAACAAAAACTGGCCCAGGCGCGCCGCGACAATTTTTTACTCGATGACGCTATACCTTTTGAACATGAGGACCCACCATGCAAATAACTGATCTGGCAACCGAACAAAAGCTGTTACCACTGCTACGCCAGGCGTTCCGGCCAATGTTTTTAATGGGTGCAGCCTTTAGTACCATTGCTATGCTGTTATGGGGCCTGACGCTTACCGGTCACATTCAGCTTAAACCCTTTGCCAATGTCTTGTTCTGGCATAGCCATGAAATGCTGTTTGGTTTTGTTACTGCGATTATTATCGGTTTTTTGCTGACCGCAGTACAAAACTGGACAGGTCTGCGCGCACCGCATGGTAAAAGTTTGTTGTTTATCAGTCTGTTGTGGCTGGCAGGCAGATTACTACTACTTTTTGGTCAGGACCTGCCGCTGCTGTTAGTCGCAGCTGTAGATCTGAGCTTTTTACCGGTTTGCGCCTTTCTGCTGGCAAAGCCTTTACTACAAACAGGACAAACCAGAAACTTATTTTTTATCCCGGTACTGCTGTTGCTTACCGCCTGCAATGCCCTGATGTACATTGGCGTCGCCACAAACCGCTTTGAACTGATTCAACTTGGCAGCCAGAATGCGGTCTGGCTGATTACCTTACTGATGGCCATTGTCGGTGGTCGGGTATTGCCGATGTTTACCGCTAATGGCACCCAAACTAAAAAGGTGGAAGCCTGGCAATGGCTGGATCGCGCCGCGCTGGGCTCACTCTGGCTGATTTTTGTATTGCACTTTTTTGCCTTTACCCAATATCTGCCAGCCATGGCCATCAGTGGGTTATTTGCACTTAGCGCTGCCTTAACCGCGCTGCGCAGCCTGCGCTGGAAAATATGGATCACCTTAAAAGTGCCGCTGTTGTGGTCACTGCATATGGCGTACTGGTGTATTCCAATTGGCCTGGCACTCTACAGCGCCCGCTACGCCGGTGTTAATATCAGCAATAGCGTTGCGCTGCACACGTTAACCGCCGGTGCTATGGGCAGTATGATTTTAAGCATGATGGCCCGGGTGTCACTCGGCCACAGCGGCCGCATGTTAAAGCCGCATACCATTATGTCGCTGGCATTTTTGCTGGTACTGGCTGCTGCTGTCAGCCGCACCTTATTAATCTGGCTGTGGCCAGCACAAACCATGCAGTGGTTGTGGCTGGGTGTTGGCGGCTGGGTACTGGCATACTTGCTGTACGTACTGGTGTATTTCCCGGTGCTAACAACGCCAAGACCAGACGGCAGGCCGGGCTGAAGCGAGATTACCTCTGAAGAGGTAAGCGTGCCGCGGCTTTGATTTATATCAAGTCGCCGCACGCTGCAGCTTTTACACTGGGTAAATAGTCTTTAACAACGGTGTCCGCTATGAGCCCTGATTACAACGACAAACCCCTGGTATACTCCTGCTCCGGCTGCTCTAACGTCGCGCAGCTGGCCAACGATTTAGCCGTGGTACTGGATCGCGAAGGTTCAGCGCAAATGTCCTGTATTGCTGGCGTGGGTGGTGGCGTCAAATCGTTGATAAAAATAGCCCAATCCGGCAGGCAGATAATAGCCGTTGATGGTTGCCCGCTTAACTGCGTAAAGCATACGCTGGCGAAGGTAGACGTAGTGCCCACCTGGCATATTGAGTTAACGTCACTGGGCTATAAAAAGCGTGAGCATGAAAACTGTGATCTGGGCGATGCTTATAAATTACTGCAAACGGTACACTGTGATATTTTACCTCAGGCAGCAAAGCAGACCGGGTTTTAACTACAAACACGACAGCATGGATCTTTGTTTAAGCCGAACTGACGCCACTGGCCTGTTAGCGCATCAAATAACTGTAATTTGCCATACAGCGGCGTACCTACTTTCGCCAGTATTTTTACGGCTTCCAGCGCCTGCATGGTGCCAATAATACCCACTACCGGGCTTAAAATGCCTGCTTCCATACAGGTGAGTTGTTGCTCACCAAACATTTGGCTAAGACAGTGATAACAAGCGCTCTCTCCTTGCATACTAAAACTGGCAAGCTGGCCTTCAAAGCGGATAGCGGCGCCCGATACCAGCGGCACTTTGGCCTGCACACATGCAGCATTAATCGCATTGCGGGTATCCAGATTGTCAGTGCAATCCAGCACCAGTGAAAACTGGGGTACCAATGCAGCCAAATCCCCTGTAGTTAAACGCTGGCGCAAGGCATGTATTTCAATCTCAGAATTTAACTGGCGCAAACTGGCCGCAGCTTGCTGTACTTTGCTAAGACCAATATCGGCCTCGCGATACAATATTTGCCGTTGTAGGTTACTGCGGTCAATAACGTCATCGTCTACCAGGGTAATACTGCCGATACCACTTGCCACCAGATAAGGTGCGGCAGCGCAGCCAAGCCCGCCCATGCCAACCAGTAACACTTTGCTGGCAAGTAGTGCCTCCTGGCCACGAAAATCCATTGCCGGCAGCATTAGCTGACGGCTGTAACGCATCGCCTGCTCGGGGCTAAGCTCTGACGGATTAGTCGGTTTTGTCATAATCATTATCCTGATTGACTTGTTCAGGGCGGCGCCATAGCCAAAGTGCCACCATCAATAGAAAACATGGCAGCAGCAGTTTTAGTAATAACGGCGCTGCGGATAACTGCAACAACAGCACGCTTAGCAGCATCATGCCACAGGCCAGATATTTTGCACGGCGCGGTACCACGCCGTTTTGGTGCCAGGCCAGGATAGGTGGGCCTAAATGCGGATGGGTTAACAAACGTTGCTCCAGCGCTGGCCAGCCTTTGCCGGCCGACCAGGCGCTAAGTAAAATAAAAGGGACTGTTGGCAGGCCCGGCAAGGGTATGCCTAACAGGCCCAGTGCTAAACTAATTATTGCCAGCGCCCGCCAGAACAGCACCCGACTATAGTGCCACATTATGTTTCCACCAATTTACTTAAGCCCCAACCGTTGTGCCAGTTTATGCAGGTTGCTCGGGTCAAGCTCAAGCTGCCGTGCGGCTAACGACCAACTGCCGTTGTGCTGGCTTATCGCTTGTTGAATCATCTGTCGTTGCAGTTGATTAACCGCCTGCTTTAACGGTATAGCGCTAAGTTGCAACACACTGTTTGTTTCATTGTGCGCAATGGCTGCCGGCACGGTATCCAGATCAAGCAAAGCCGCCTCCAGGGTAACAATGTCAGCTCGCGACGCGCCATGACTTAACGCTTTAATCGCCGCCCGGCTTATTACATGCTCCAGTTCCCGCACATTGCCCGGCCAGTCGTAACTTAACAACGCCAGCTCGGCGTCACTGGATAATCTGAGCGCCCGCAGCCCCAACCGGCTGCGGTTCAGCTCAAGAAAATGGCCGGCTAACAACGGAATATCATCCGGCCGCTCGCGCAGTGGTGGGATGGGTAAAGGGTATACCGATAAACGATGATATAAATCGGCCCGAAACTCGCCACTTTTAACTTGCTGCTTTAAATCACGATTCGTCGCGGCAACCAGCCGCACATTTACCTGACGGGTTTTGTCTGAGCCCAGGCGCTGAATTTCACCGTCTTGCAGTACCCGCAGCAATTTGGCTTGCACGGAAAGTGGCAGCTCGCCTACTTCATCCAAAAACAGCGTACCGCCATCGGCTGCCTCAAAACGGCCGGCCCGCTCGCTGTGGGCACCTGAGAACGCACCTTTGTTATGCCCAAACAGCTCACTTTCTGCCAGGCTTTCCGGCAGTGCCGCGCAATTAATGTAAATCATCGGCTTAGTGGCGCGGGCGGAACTGCGGTGCAAATGACGGGCAAATAGCTCCTTACCCACACCCGTTTCACCAAGCAACAAAACGGGCAGATCAGAGCTTGCCACCACCGTGAGCTCCTGCAGAATTTGTTGCAAAGCTTTACTCTGGCCAATCAGCTCATAACGTTGTTTGGCGGCCGGTTCATATTGCTGCTCGTCGGCCTGATGATTGAGCCGTAAAGCCCGGTTAGCTTGCTCCAGCTCGGTGATCCGCACGGCGGCTTCTACCAGCAAACTGTAGCGCTGCAGCTCATATATCGCAGCCTGAGAAAAACTACCTGCCGTCAATGCGTCCAGCGTTAACGCGCCCCAACAACGCCCCTCAACGTAAAGTGCAATACCCATACAATCATGCACCGGTAGTGCCTGGCCTGGTTGCTCAGCTAACAAACCGTCATAGGGGTCGGGTAATTCAGACTCAGGTTCAAACCGCACCGGGTTGCGGCTGGCCAGAATAGCGGCCAGCCTGGGATGCTCTGCCACCACAAAGCGCCGGCCCTGGGCTTCGCGCACCAGACCATGCAGCGCCACAGGTTTAAGCACGTCATGCTCAAGCCTCAGCAGGCCTACTGCGCCGCAACTAAAGTGGCTACGCAGGGTACTCACCAGCCGCTGCAAGCGCACGGCAGCAGGTAAATCTGTTACTAAATCAGCAATTAAACTTTCTTCCAACATGGTGGTTTTTACCCTTGGGTAGATACTACCCTGAATTAACTGGGTGCAATTTACCACAGCGTAAAATAAAGCTATATAAATCAAAGGAGGTAGTTTTGGCCCAACTCTTGCCATCTTAGTCTTGTTAATAGCGATTAACCGCTCAGTTTAAAGCGGCCCCTTTAATCAATTAAGCAACTAAGTAAGCAGGAGCAAGTATGTCATTCACCCATGTGTCATTTTTAGACCAGTCTTTAGGCCAGATAGCCACTACCATTGCCGGTGCTACGGCGGTATTTCATCAGTACAAACTGGATTTTTGTTGTGGCGGCCAACACAGCCTGCGCGAAGCACTGGCTGCAAAAGAACTGGATGCAACGCCTATTCTCAGTGCTCTTCAGCAATTACAACAACAAGAAGGCGAGATAACCGACTGGCGCATCAAACCGGTAAAGAAGCTTATCGAGCATATCTTGCAGCGTTTTCACCAGCGCCACCGTCTGCAACTGCCCGAGGTTATCCGACTGGCCCGGCGGGTTGAACATGTTCATGCTGACGATCCAAATTGCCCGACAGGGCTAACACAACACCTGGAAGACATGTATCAGGAGCTGGAAAGCCATATGGTAAAAGAAGAACAGATTCTGTTTCCTATGTTGGCAGGCGGCATTTATCCGTCCGGGCCGATTAGCGTAATGGAAGAAGAACACCTGCAGCATGGGGATGCCCTGGAAACTCTGGATAAGTTGACCAATAACATTACTTTGCCGGCCGATGCGTGCAATACGTGGACAGCACTGTATTTGGCATTGCAGGAGCTGAAAGAAGACTTAATGCAGCATATCTTACTGGAAAACCAAATCTTATTTGTCCAGCCCAAAGCCAGTGCTCACGATGATGATCGCCAAATGTGCTGCGGTAGTTGCCAATAACTCATTTTTTCATCGGAACCATGCATTAATGCCTGGTTCCAATCAGCCTTTTAGTGTTTAGCCAGGTGTTTGAATCTGTGTTTAATCGTTTTTCGGCCATTTTTGAGCAATTAGTTAATCGTCGACAAAGCACTAAAATGTGAGTTTATGCTTGGAAACTTTTAATTTGTCACAGTTTTCTTTCTTATAGGTCTATATCTAGCATTCCCCACAGGCTAAAATTGGGACCACATAACCTCTAAGACGTTAAAGATGTTTAAAATCAAAATAATAAAACCATCCTTCCCTATGTTATAGATTCGTTCCCTTCTCAAGTACCCACCTAACCTAGTAGCGACCAGATTGTCTTCCAATAAAGATCGCATTGATATATCAAAAACCAGCAAACACAAAATACACAGTGAGCACTGCAAAGCGAAAAGTGTGCAATATACTGATATTTATACACTTATAGTGCGCACCATCTTGAAAAAAATTAAATAATAGTCAAAATGGAAACTTTTAACTTGTGGCCTTTTAGTGACCAAATAGTATTCTAAAGGCTTTTAAAGCGACCAAAATCTAACTTGAAAAAATATTTTATTGTGCTATAGTTCTTGTAGTATAAGGCTTTCAGGCTACCCAGCCTTATTTTCAGTGTTATTCAAAGCATAAATATACCCCCTTGACATGGTAGGGGTCGGTGGTTCGAGTCCACTAGGACGCACCAAAAATTCCAATAAAAACGCCACCTTATAGGTGGCGTTTTTATTGGTTCTTTTTAAATATCACCATATAACTTACCTTTATGCTACTTACCATGAATGATTTCATAAGCAGTGCCCAGCATACGGCTAACTCTGCCGGCTTCATCCAGAAAAGGCACCAGGCAAGTCTGCGAGTGCGTACAATTAATAGGTAAATCTAAGATTCCCTGATAATCAGTTCACCTGAACTACCTTAGCGGGTGCTAGCAATTCTTCGCTCCGTCACCCGGTTACTTCACTTTACCGCACCGACACTGGATAGCTATCGTTAATCCAGGTAGATGCTAACATTACTATTGTGTGCTGGAAAAATCGAATAGATGAAACTCGCCACTAACAAATACTGCGACCCGCGTCGTTTAACCAACTGTCCAGACCGTATCTTTCGATGCATTGCAGGATGCGCTCTGGCCTGCCCCAATCATCCCAATCGATGTCAGTCATCGGCAGTACCCAGCATTGCTGGGTTACGTTTTGCAGTAAGTCTTTAGAAAAATCCAGTTCTGGCATATGTTTAAAAGTATTACTAATCTCCTGCTCGACAGCTTCTTGCTGCCTACTGCCAAAGCGCAGTTCCTGATTAAGGAGGTGCAGATACAAAAAACACATAAAAAATTTTGGATGTAGTGCCTTAGCAAGTCGCCATAGCAATTCGCCCTTAGCTGCAATAATCATGGTGCTCCATAATGCGTTGCTACTAAACAGTAGCCGAGCTTGCTGGTTATCGGGTTTTTCAAAAAATGCCAATACCGGCTGCACTACTGCGTTGCTGGTAAGCTGACTACCTGACCCAACAGCTGCCGGCTTAATCCAGCCAAAGTCGGTATTGGGCCAGCGAGCTTCAGCGCCAAGCAATACAAGGTGCTGAGAGTCTGCAGCGGCATAAGCTAGCGCTGCATTGGCCAGCGCCACAAAGCGTGCTTCAGGAAAAATAAAATGATCCGAGGGCATAATGATCACACTGGCATCAGGATCCAGTGCCAAAATATGCGCTAACGCCAGATAAACAGCCGCTGCGGTGCCATTATGCTCGGGCTGATACAGCACCATCCCGGGAATAACAGCCATGTCCAGTTCTTCAAAATACATGGCCTGATCAGCTACCGATACCGTGACAATATTATCACTGCCGACAAGTTGCCGCGCTCTACTCCAGGTATTTTCCAGCATAGAGTGCTCGCCGGTAAAGCGGCAAAACTGTTTAGGCCGGTAGCTGCCCAACCACTCGCTAATCGCCTCACGCATTCGTTCACCATGCCCGCCAGCCAATATTATGGCCCAGGTATGTGGCCTAGCTTTGTCGGACTGACACTGCTCGTCTGTTGCATCAGACACAATATTATTTCCATCTTGAGCGGACAGGTAAACGCTGCTGGGTACCATGCTTCCTCCTAAGTAACAATTGAATAATAAAGAGCGATAAACGACGTTGATACAGCGCGACATCGCATTGGATTTGCCAGATAAATTTTAAGAGGACGTTACTTTAACGCAGTTATCAGATGTGCGGGATAGGGGTAAGACGGAATGTAAAGTAGGTAAATCCCTGATTAAAAGCAACCAAGCTTTACCTACAGATTTAATTATCAGACCTATGTTATTCAGCTTGGAATGCACCTACACGGTTTAACACTGCAGAATCGCTAAACGCCAGTAGCGGTGAAGGAGCTAATAGTAGTATAAACCCGGTTACTCCTAACATACGGTGCATTTACCATAACTTTGTCACCCCGCAGAATGACTGCTCAAACCCACAAAGCAGACAACTGAGCATGGCCGCAACTAACAAACAGCTCTCGGCATAAGGCTTAGGCCGATTAACGTTTGTGAAAACGACCTACGTATTACCTGACAAAAATTAGCGCATACAAACTTAAAGACTACAATTATTTATACTAATGAAAATGCGCGTGATGCAAATGCCTACAAAAATGGATACTGATAAAGAAGAATTACAGGCCATTCTCAATACAATGACCGATGTTGTTATTACTACTGACCACCAAGGAATTGTATTGCGAGTTAATCAGGCCGTTGAGCAACTTTTCGGTTATCCATCCACTGAGCTGATTGGCCAGAATATCTCAGTGCTAATGCCAGCGTCTTATGCTTCTCACCATCAACATTACATGGCGCGTTACCTGCAAACTGGAGTACCAAAAATAATTGGCATAGGCCGCGAGTTGACAGCCAAACATAAAAATGGTCATTTATTTCCCATCCATCTCTCGGTCAGCGAAGTGGAACGGTACCCATTTTTTGTTGGCGTTATTCGCGATATATCTGAGTTGGTGAAGTTAGAGCAGGAAGCGTTACTTTGCAGTGAAAAAGAGCGTAACCTTATCAGCAGAGAACTGCATGACGAATTGGGCCAGAATCTATTAGGTTTAACCATGCAACTTCAGGTAATCACCAGGCAGTTAGGTGATACCAATCCCCATATTCAGCAACAATTGCAAAAACTTAGTAGTGGATTAAAACAAAATGTCAGCAATATCAGAGCGATTATTAGTGAACTTGCCACCGTTGAGTTAGAGGAGCAAGGTTTGCAAGAAGCATTGAAAACTTTTGTTGATACCTGTAACAGCTATAACAAAGCCCGAGTGAAGCTAACCTGCGAAGGGCAATGCTTTAAAGAAGATTACAGTATTACTGTACATTTATACCGCATCGCCCGCGAAGCCATTTATAATGCACTGAAACACGCTGATGCCAGCCTGATTGAAGTCAGTCTGGTGCAGCATGGTAATACTACACAACTATCAATACAGGACAACGGAAAAGGGTTACCACCAGACTTGACTGTCCGAGATTGCCGGTTAATTAACGTTGGCAATGGGCTGCGAAATATTCATTCTCGTGCCCATGTTATAGGGGCCCATCTGACTATTAGTTCCTCTGCGGCAAGTGGAACCCGAATTGAATGCCTTTATACCAAACCTGACACCAAACTTAATTTTGACAGAGCAGACAAGTGAGCAATCTGTTATTAATAGATGACCATCCGGTTTTTTGTTGCGGTCTGACGGCTCTTATTCAGGCAGAAGCCGATCTTAAGGTATGCGGCGAAGCGGCAAACGTTACAGATGCTATAAAGCTTATTGCGCAGCTTAAACCCGATATGCTGATATTGGATCTTATTCTCGAGGAAGGTGACGGTTTACAACTAATCAAGCACTTGCGGGCCCGGGGCAGTAAACTGCCCATCCTGGTCATCTCAATGTACGATGAGCAGTTATTCGCCGAGCGGGTGATCAAAGCCGGAGCCAACGGCTATCTTAACAAAGCCGATGCAATCGGCAAAATCATCCCTGCTATTCGCCGGGTACTGCAGGGTCGACTTTATCTTAGCGATACGATGACAGAAATATTACTGCACTCCCAGTTTAACCAAAAATCGAACATCGATATCACTGGCGAAGCAAAGTTGTCTGATCGTGAATTGGAGGTATATATGATGTTAGGCAAAGGCTATTCAACCAAAAAAATCGCTACAGAATTGAACCTTAGCAGCAAAACGGTTGATTCGCATAAAGAGCATATCAAAGAAAAGCTCGCTATTGCTGATAACAACAGCCTTATTCAACATGCTGTCATCTGGATGATGACCCACTAGCACTTCTTTACTACGGGAGTTATTGATACAAAGTTAGGTTTATTCCCTACCCCATAAAATGGTTTTCTCCTAAACCCTTCGTGCAGTGCAACAGCTATTCTTTAGCCATTGGGAACCCCTATGGAGAACGAGCATGAAAATTAAAAGCTGTATGAATCCGGATATCAGAAGTATTAACGCGGCAGAAACCTTGCAGCAAGCTGCAAGAATAATGTGGGAAGCGGACTGTGGTGCCCTGCCCGTGTTAGACGACCACAATCAGGCGATAGGTATGATCACAGACCGCGATATCGCGATGGCCGGTTTTATTCAAGGCCTACCATTAAGCGATATTCCGGTTAATAGTGTCATGTCAAAAACGCTGGTGAGCATTGGTCCAGAGCAGGATCTGAGCGAGGCTGAACACTTGATGCAGGCTAACCAACTCAGGCGCTTGCCAGTGCTGAATGGCAAAAAACAGCTGGTAGGTATCTTGTCGTTAAATGACATTGCCACTGCATATAAACGGGACAGCGGTAAGCAGGTAAAAGCCAACGAAGTTGCCGACACGCTAGCCTCTATTTGTATCCACAGAACCCTGGTAAAAAACTCGGCTGTGGCCTGAAAATTCATCCAAAAAGGAGATCAATAATGAGCTTAATACCAATCGGCGGCCCGTTAGCGCAATGGGACCCATTTAACCAGTTCGGCAGCCTGTATGAAAAATTTAATACGCTGTTTAATGGCAACAATGGGATGCCGTTAGAAACCCAATGGACACCCGCCATGGATATCGTTGAAAAAGACCATGAAATAATGGTGCGCTTAGACACACCAGGCATGGAACGCAAAGATATGAAAGTTGAAATTAACGGCAATATGCTGGTGATTAGTGGCGAACGGAAGTACGAGAATAAAGATGAGAAAGACAATTACCATCGGCTGGAAAGAGGTTATGGTAGTTTCCTGCGTAGCTTCCGGTTACCCGACTATGTTGACCAAAACCATATAAAAGCTGAATGCAAAAACGGTCTGTTACAAATTCATCTTGCCAAAGTACCAGGCAAGAAAAAAGAACTGAAAAGCATTACCATCAACTAATCCAACATACTTAAAGGAGAGTGTTATCGCTGCACTCTCCTTTTGTTTAGGCCTTTTCATTCTATGGCCACTGAGGGGGTGGCCTATAACAGATTTGCTTTGTATGCTGTTGCGTATTGTCATTTGATCAGCGCGGCTTAAATATTAAACCGTTTAGTTCAGGTAATTTTATCGCTACCAACTCACACCTGCGAATGTTGCCAGATAAGGTTGTGATAAACGTGGTGAAGGCGATCTAATTGCTCACGCACTACCGCAGGATTGGTCAGCAGATTCTGGATACTTTGGTCCAGCCAATGCTAATGAGAATAGTTTTTTATTTGCAACTGAAGATTAGTTCAGTTTTTGACGTATGGGTATGGCATCCTTACCACTAAGTATTATCGATTATCTGAGGAATGTTGATGCTCAAATATTCCAGCACCGATGTCAGCGCGGTCTGCGTCTGATCGCTGATAGCCTCTTTGACAAAGTGTAATGCGACATTACACAGGCCGGAGCCGCTATCATTAACGTCATCCGCTTCAATCCGAATGACCTTACCTGTCAGCTTGCTGATGAAGTAAGCGCTGTCGTGGCTAAGCTCATCTAACGTAATATCCAGTTGGTACCGGTCAAACAACTTTATTTGCGCGTTGTAGGTTAGCTGCAACATAACACCGGTGTTACTGATGTTTTTTACCTTCGGCGTTAACTTTGCTTGCGGCGTATAAAGACACACTTTATGCGGCGGCAGCCCGGACAAACGCACCGCATTGCGCTTTTTTGCGCCATTCCAGGACTTGTTGATTGCGTCTTCTAATTTATCCGAACTGAAGGGTTTGACGACGTATTGGGTTACCCCATGTTGCATTGCAGTGATGACATAATCTCTGCCTCCTTTGGCCGTCATCATAATAAAAGGAATATCTTTTACCCTGTGATGTTTTCTGACATTTTTTAACAGTTCCAGTCCGTTCAGCAACGGCATTTCCCAATCCGAGATAATAATATCAATGTCTTTGGTTTTAAGAAGTTCCAGCGCTTCCTGGCCATTCTTTGCAGTATAAATTTTTTCAGCGCCCAACCTGTTTAACAGTGCACTGCTGACAACGCTAATAACGGTTGGAGAGTCATCGACCACCAAAAACTTTACATATTGCATCGTTGCTCCTTCTGAAAAACGTGAGATGATCTGGCCAGTTTGATTGTGCTGTTTAGCATACCGTTTACTTACGATATTGCATCATAAAACCATCGGCAACACGCAAATAGATACTTATTCGCCTTGTAAGGTAATAACCAATGTTCTGCTACCAGCATGGTTACGGTGTTCGCCCAGATAAATGCCCTGCCAGGTACCAAGACACAAACTGCCGCCAGTAATTGGAATGGATACGCTGCTGCCAATTAAGCTACTTTTCAGATGTGCTGGTAAATCGTCACTACCCTCATAAGTATGGGTATAATAAGGCTCGTTTTCTGGTACCGCTTTACTTAAAAATTGCTCAAAGTCCTGCCGCACGGTCGGATCGGCATTTTCATTAATCGTTAAGGAAGCTGAACTGTGTTTAATGAAAATATGACACAAGCCAACTGACAGCTGGTTAAGCTCGGGCAACTGCCGCAATACTTCAGCCGTGATTAAATGAAATCCCCTTGTTTTTGCTGTTAACATCAATTCTTTTTGTAACCACATTGTTATCTGCTCTTGATTAAAACCGTACTTAGCTGGTTACAGCCCACTGCCGCTGAGGCTTACTCTCCGATATCTTCAAACCACAGCTGGGGTTTGGCAGCAATAAAATCCTGCATTAGCTTTATACACTCGGCATTATGCTGATTTTCAAGAGTAACACCGCGGCTTTGTACATAAGCCTCCGGCCCCTGAAAGGTTTGGTTTTCGCCAATAACTACTTTGGGAATGCCATACAGCAATACCGTGCCGCTACACATATCGCACGGTGATAACGTAGAGTACAGCGTGGCGCGCCGGTAATCGGCGGCGGTTAAGCGGCCTGCATTTTCCAGGCAGTCCATTTCAGCATG
>NZ_JBFJPY010000009.1:0-53567 GCF_041616895.1 Arsukibacterium sp. | reverse complement strand
CTTCTTCAATACCATGGAAGACTCTGGTGCACTGCCGATTGAAGTTGATGTAAATAATCTGGAAATGGGCGATATCATCGATATTCTGCCATTCGAAGGCAAAGTAGTCCGTCATGGCACGGATGAAGTGCTGGCTGAGTTTACCCTGGCAACCGATGTGTTAATTGACGAAGTGCGCGCCGGTGGCCGTATACCGTTAATCATTGGCCGTGGTTTAACTGACCGTGCCCGTGAGTTTTTAGGCCATGGTCCGTCTGATAAATTCCGTCGACCGTTGCCAAAAACTGATTCAGGTAAGGGCTTTACTCTGGCCCAGAAAATGGTTGGTAAAGCCTGTGGCGTAACCGGTATTCGTCCGGGCACCTATTGTGAGCCAAAAATGACCACTGTCGGCTCGCAAGATACCACCGGCCCGATGACCCGCGATGAGTTAAAAGACTTAGCCTGTTTAGGTTTCTCAGCCGATTTAACCATGCAATCATTCTGTCACACCGCCGCTTATCCTAAGCCGGTAGACGTTGACACGCACCACACGCTGCCGGACTTTATTATGAACCGTGGCGGCGTTGCGCTGCGCCCGGGTGATGGCATTATTCACAGCTGGTTAAACCGGATGTTACTGCCCGATACCGTCGGTACCGGTGGTGACTCGCACACCCGCTTCCCAATTGGTATTTCGTTCCCGGCAGGTTCTGGTCTGGTGGCGTTTGCCGCTGCAACCGGCGTAATGCCGCTGGATATGCCAGAGTCAGTATTAGTGCGCTTTAAAGGTGAGATGCAGCCGGGTATTACCCTGCGTGATTTAGTGCATGCTATTCCGTACATGGCGATTCAGAAAGGCTTGTTAACCGTTGATAAGAAAGGCAAGAAAAACATTTTCTCTGGCCGTATTCTGGAAATTGAAGGTTTACCAAACTTAACCGTCGAGCAGGCGTTTGAGTTATCAGATGCTTCTGCTGAGCGCTCTGCGGCTGGCTGTACTATCAAGCTATCTGACTCGTCTATTGCTGAGTACTTAGAATCAAACATTGTTATGCTGAAGTGGATGATTTCTGAAGGCTACGGCGATGTGCGCACTATCGAGCGTCGTATTCAGGCGATGCAAGCCTGGCTGAAAGATCCGCAGTTAATGTCTGCCGATGCTGATGCTGAATACAGCGAAATTATCGAGATTGACCTGGCCGATATTAAAGAGCCGGTACTATGTGCACCAAACGATCCGGATGATGCACGCTTACTGTCTGAAGTGGCAGGCGATAAAATCGATGAAGTGTTTATTGGTTCCTGTATGACCAACATTGGCCACTTCCGCGCTGCGGGTAAGTTGCTGGATAAATATAAAGGCCAATTGCCAACCCGCTTATGGATAGCACCGCCGACCAAGATGGACCAGGCGCAGTTAACTGAAGAAGGCTACTACAGCATTTTCGGTAAAGTCGGTGCCCGCACTGAAATGCCAGGCTGTTCACTGTGTATGGGTAACCAGGCACGGGTAGCCGAGAACTCCACGGTAGTATCGACTTCTACCCGTAACTTCCCGAACCGCTTAGGGCAGGGTGCTAATGTTTACTTAGCGTCAGCGGAGCTGGCAGCGGTTGCGTCTATCATTGGTAAGTTGCCAACCGTGGCTGAGTATCTGGAATATGCGAAGCAAATCGATGCCACGGCGGCCGATACGTATCGTTACCTGAACTTCCATCAGATGCCGCAGTACACCAAAAAAGCAGATAACGTGATTATCCAGCAAGCGGTGTAATCGCCTCTGTTGTGCTAAAGGCCTGCAACTGCAGGCCTTTTTTATGATTGGAATTTATGTATGGAATACGATTTTGTTTTTGATCGCACAACCCGCCAGTTCAGCATCCGGCTCTCTGGCGAACATGAGGTGTTAGGCCGGTTTTTGCTGGATGAATTTGGCCAGCAGGCCGAGGCTTATACGGCACTTTTGCAACAACTGACTTCACTAAAACCTCAGCAAAGTATGCGTTATCAGGGCAGGGAGTTTTTGCTGGAGGTTGATAACAGCGAAGTAACGTTAAGCAATAACAGTCTGTTTTATCAAAGTACCGATGAGCAAGCTGGCCAACTGCAAGCGCTTGCTGAAGACGACTTACAGCTGGACGAGCACGACATGACCAGTCAGTGTGGCCTGGAAGATTTAATAAAACTGCTGCGGGAATGGCAGCAGTTTTTAAAAGATTGACTTACGGATGTTACTGCACATTTAGCGGGAATAAACGCACCTTTATGGTGCGTTTTTTGTTTTAAAGAAGTGGGTTTTTTGTCTAAGTTATTAATATATAGATATTAATCAAAAGTGGCACAAGGTTTTCTTGTATTAGCTGCAATCGCAGAAGATTAGTACATAAGGAAACCATCATGAAGCTTGTTTGTGCCATCATCAAGCCGTTTAAACTGGACGATGTTCGCGAAGCTATTGCAGACATTGGGGTAGAAGGTTTAACGGTAACTGAAGTAAAAGGCTTTGGCCGTCAGAAAGGGCATACCGAATTATATCGCGGTGCTGAATATCAGGTCGATTTCCTGCCAAAAGTTAAATTGGAAATTGCGGTATTAGACGATCAGGTCGATAGGTTGCTCGAAGCAATTCAGCAAGCTGCCCACACCGGTCGCATTGGCGACGGTAAGATTTTTGTTTACGAGCTGGAACGTGCGGTACGGATCCGTACTGGCGAAGCCGACGCTGAAGCGATATAAGGAGCCCTGTCATGCAAGAACAAATTTTTCACCTCCAATATGCCATGGACACCTTTTACTTCCTGATTTGCGGAGTATTGGTTATGTGGATGGCCGCTGGCTTCTCTATGCTGGAAGCTGGTCTGGTCCGTTCGAAAAATACCACAGAAATTCTGACAAAAAACGTCGCGTTATATTCGATAGCCTGCATTATGTATATGGTATGTGGGTATGCGCTGATGTATGGCGGTGAGTTTTTCTTAAGCGGCATTAATGCAGTCGATGTTGATGCTACCCTGACCAGTTTCACTGAGCGTGAAGATGGTTTTACTGGTGGTGCAGTATATTCAACTGCCTCAGATTTTTTCTTTCAGGTTGTGTTCGTGGCCACCGCTATGTCAATTGTTTCAGGTGCGGTAGCCGAGCGCATGAAACTGTGGGCTTTTCTGGCATTTGCGGTTGTGCTCACCGGTTTTATCTACCCGATGGAAGGTAGTTGGACCTGGGGTGGCAACGCCGTTTTTGGTTTATACACCCTTGGTGACTTAGGTTTCTCTGATTTTGCTGGCTCGGGCATTGTTCATATGGCGGGTGCATCTGCGGCGTTAGCCGGGGTGTTGTTGCTTGGTGCGCGCAAAGGCAAATATGGCAAAGACGGAAAAATTAATGCAATACCAGGCGCTAACATGCCATTGGCAACCCTGGGCACCTTAGTGCTTTGGATGGGCTGGTTTGGTTTCAATGGTGGTTCAGTGTTGAAGTTAGGCGATATCAGCAATGCCAACGCCGTGGCTGTGGTGTTTTTAAATACCAACGCTGCCGCCGCTGCTGGTGCCGTTGCCGCGTTAATATTGTCTGTCGTGCTGTTTCGTAAAGCCGATTTAACCATGGCATTAAACGGGGCTTTGGCAGGTTTAGTCGCCATCACTGCTGAGCCATCAACCCCTACGCCATTGCAGGCTACGCTGTTTGGTGCTATTGGCGGTTTGTTGGTTGTAGCATCAATCATTGGCCTGGATAAGCTGAAAATCGATGACCCGGTAGGTGCCATTTCGGTACACGGTGTGGTGGGTTTACTCGGCTTGTTATTGGTACCCGTAACCAACAGTAACAGCAGCTTTACCGGTCAGCTGATTGGTGCAGCAACCATATTTGTCTGGGTATTTGTTACCAGCTTGATCGTATGGTACGTGCTTAAACTGGTGATGGGTATCCGGGTCAGTGAGCAGGCAGAGTACGAAGGCGTGGATGCCTCAGAGTGTGGCATTGAAGCCTATCCTGAGTTTGTCTCGTCGGTAAAGTAAGCAGCCTGGAAAGAGTCGGTGGGACTTTCCGGGAGCGGGTTGGTGATGCAATACCAGTAACAACAGGTAGTGCATCAGCCAGCTGAACTTAGCCACCACACTACGTCTATCCTTGTCCATTGTCGAATAGTTTGACGCCCCGTGGTAATTACTGCGGGGTTTTTTTATACCCTTCGTACTTAACGCTGTAGCTTTATTGAATTCACTCACTCGGCCCAATTACATAGACAAGCTATGCTCATGGGCATTCGCTTACTTGTCGCCTCACTGCAGCGTCAATGACTATGGGGAGGTGATTTATTTGTGACGGGTGACTGCTGGAGCGTAGAGGGTAAAATTTCCTTTGTGCCAGAAAAGCGAAAGGCCGCAAACTGCGCGGCCACTTTCGGTTCTGTTTCAGCTAATCCTTACTGTTACTCATCCTGAGTAAGTCTTCCCTGGCTCCATCCCGGAGGGTCCAGCGGCATCATGCCGGGTCCTGCTTTCCTTAACTACTACCACCGTGTAATAGTAAACTCGTCCTGAGTTGGTCCTGTGTCATCCCTGTTGTTCTGCGTGTGTGAATCAAGCAAAACGGCCATCCTGGCGCTGCATCCTGTAATATCATCCTGATATGCCGTGCCATTCCCTGAGCGTGTCCTTTAATCTTCCTTGTGCTATCCTAGCCTTGATTTGCTTCCTGCAAATCTGACTGACGTCCTGTCAGCTGTAATCCGTTGACAGAACTATTATGCAATGAATAACGGTTGGCGGGGACATGATTTAAGAAATAAACCGGTTGTAATAATATTGTAAGACAAAAATATTTTGAAAAATGCCATACACATCATATATTTAAGTTTTATCCTTGTTTTATGGTGTGCAGAAAATAGCGTTTAAACTTACCTTTTTGTGAGATATATCTCACACGGCAATCAGGTTTTCGCCTTCGGATCTGGCAAACAGACAACCCAGCTAACAATGTTAACCAGAAAAACTATATTCAGGGAAGGAAATGGCAAGAGAACAACTAGGCATCTGCGCAGAGGCTAATTTACATGCCAGCTATTTGCTGTTTAATGCGATAGAGGGGCATGAAGCCCCCTTGCGGCAAAAGCTGGCGCGGGTGGCTCAGTTGCTGGCTCGTTTAGCGGAACACTTTTCAGAAGCACAGCTGACCGGTGTGGTTGCTATTGGTGCAAACTATTGGGATAGCTTGTATCCGGGAGCACGGCCGCTAGGGTTGCAACCCTTTCCTTTACTGGCCAGTGACCATCTGGCTCAGACTGAAATATGGGCTGATTTATTTATTCAGATCCGCTCTGACAGACTGGATGTCAATTACATTGCCTGCCAGCAAATATGTCAGATAGTAAAGAATCATGTGGATTTACTGGAACAACTTCAGGGCTTTCGTTATCTGGATGGCCGGGATTTGACCGGGTTTATCGACACCCCTCATAACCCGAAAGGCAGCCGTAAGCGGCAATTGGCATTGGTTGACGCGATAAAACAACCCGTATTTGCAGCAGGCAGTTATCTGTATTTGCAACGTTGGCATTATGACATGGCGCATTGGCAACAACTGGATATCTGCCAGCAGGAAGAGATTATGGGGATTAGTAAAATAGAGGGTATGCTGTTGACGCCGCCCCGCTTACATCAAAACAGTCATACCTTAACCAGCCGGCTGGGAAATATGGAAAGTACACCCTTGCTAGTGATGCAAAATATGCCTTTTGCCCAGCATAATAGTCAGGGGTTAATCAGCTTAAGCTTTGCGGGTGAGCCAGAGCGTTTCAGCCAGCAATTACATTATCAACTTGGTTATCGGCAAAACGATCCCGAGAATTCAGAGCCAACGAACAATCAGTACGATTTACTGTTTGATTTCTGCCACACCGATCTGTGTGCCGCTTTTTTTGCGCCATCACTCAGTTTTCTGGAGATGGCATGCCTGCCGGCCAGTGGTTAATTACCCGGCTATACTTTTTCAAACAATTCAGTAACTTTACCCAGGGTGAAATTAATATTTTTTACGCTGATCGGCGCAATAAATATGGTGTCATCACCTGCGATGGTCCCAAGCACCCCTTCTGCTTTACCCACAGAATCAAGCAAGCGGGCGATCAGTTGTGCGGCGCCAGGGCTGGTACGGATAATAATCATGACATCGTTGTGTTCAATATCCAGTACCAACTGACGCAACGGGCTTTTAGTCGTTGGTACGCCCAACTCCGGAGGCAGACTATATACCATTTCCTGCCGGGCGTTACGGGTGCGCACGGCGCCATATTTACTGAGCATTCGTGATACTTTTGACTGACTGACATTATCAAAACCATCATTTTTTAGGGCATCAACAATTTCACTTTGTGAGCCAAAACTTTCTGTTTTCAGTATTGCTTTGAACGCCTGAATTAAGGCTTCCTGCTTCGAGTGTTTTGTCATGATTGCTGTTTCTTGTTGTTGAGAGCTGGCTAATAGTAACAAATTCGGCTCATCAGTACAGTTTGTCAGGTAAACAAGACGAAAATTGGCTAAAATGGTTAGACTTTAGGCTTAAGCCGTTTGTAATTACCGCGCCATTTCAGTATTGTTGGCGCGTTTCAACTTACCCTGACATATGGAGAAAATCATGAAAGTTGCCGTATTAGGTGCTGCCGGCGGTATTGGGCAGGCATTGTCGTTATTATTGAAATTAGATTTACCCGCGGGTACTGATCTTGCCTTATACGATCTGGCGCCTGTAACGCCTGGCGTTGCCGTTGATTTAAGCCATATCCCGACTGCAGTAACCGTAAAAGGTTATGGCAAAGAGAATTTAAATGATGCCCTGGTCGGCGCTGATATCGTCATGATCCCTGCAGGCATGCCCCGTAAGCCTGGCATGGACCGTTCTGACTTATTTAATATCAATGCTGGTGTGGTAAAAACTCTGGCCGAAGCGATTGTGCAGCAATGCCCTAAAGCATTGGTCGGTATTATTACTAATCCTGTTAATACCACGGTGGCAATTGCCGCTGATGTGTTTAAAAAAGCTGGTACTTACGATCCGCGTCGCTTGTTCGGTGTGACCACGCTTGATGTGATCCGCGCTGAAACCTTTATCGGTGAGCTAAAAGGTAAAAATCCAAAGGATGTCACGGTACCGGTTATCGGTGGCCATAGCGGCACGACTATTTTACCACTGTTATCTCAGGTCAACGGTGTCAGCTTCAGTGATGATGAAGTGGCATCGCTAACCCATCGCATTCAAAATGCCGGCACTGAAGTGGTTGAAGCTAAAGCCGGTGGTGGATCGGCTACCCTGTCGATGGGTCAGGCTGCTGCCCGGTTCTGCTTATCGCTGATTAAAGGTTTGCAGGGCGAGTCGGTTACTGAATATGCTTATGTAGAGGGCGATGGCGAACACGCACGCTTTTTTGCACAGCCATTGGTGCTCGGTAAAAATGGGGTAGAGAAATTGCTGCCAATTGGTAAGCTTAGCAATTACGAACAAAAAGCGATGAGCGATATGTTGGGCACTTTAAAAGCCGATATTACGCTTGGCGAAGAGTTTGTTATTAATAACTAAGATTCTGGCACAAATGCAAAAAGGCGCTTACCGCGCCTTTTTTATTGTCAGTAAACAGTGAGGTTACTAATGACTGCGAGAGACGGCCATATTGGCTAAGGCAATTAATGCCTGCTTGTACGCAGATTCAGGAATAGTATCCAGTGCCCGCCGCGCCTTTTCCGCTTCCTGCTCGGCAATAGCCCGGGTATAGCCGAAAGCATCAGTTTGCAACATCGCCGTTAGAATTTCATCTAAATGACTCATACCGTTGCCGTCAACAATAGCACTGCGAATAAGCGCTTGCTGAGTTGGCGTACCATGTTTGAAGGCATGAATTAACGGCAAGGTCGGTTTACCTTCTGCCAAATCATCGCCAATGTTCTTGCCTAGCTCAGCAGCATCTGCCTGGTAATCCAGCACGTCATCAATCAGTTGAAATGCCGTTCCCAAATGCATGCCATATTGTTTCATGCTGTTTACCACCGCTTCAGGTTGCTCAGCAATAATAGCGGCTAACTGAGTGGCAGCTTCAAACAGCTTAGCGGTTTTGCAGTAAATCACCTGCATATAGCTTTGCTCGCTGGTATCAGGATCATTGACGTTCATCAGCTGTAGCACTTCGCCTTCAGCAATGACATTAGTAGCATCAGCCAGAATTTGCATAATACGCATGTCGTCCAGCGATACCATCATCTGAAATGAGCGACTGTATAAAAAGTCGCCGACCAGCACACTGGCCTGGTTTCCAAACACCGCATTAGCAGTTTGCTTGCCGCGGCGCAGGGTTGACTCATCTACTACATCGTCATGCAGCAGGGTAGAGGTATGAATAAACTCGATAATAGCAGCAACGCTAAGATGTTTATTGCCCTGATAACCCAGGGCCCTGGCAGCCAAGACGGCAAGCAGCGGCCGCAAACGCTTGCCGCCACTATTGACAATATAAATACCCAATTGATTGATCAGCGCCACATCTGAAGTCAACTGAGAAAAAATGTGCTGGTTTACTGCGGCCATGTCAGCATCGCTGAGTTGGCGTATGTCGTCAAGCGTCATGAAAAAACAACTGCTAAACCCCAAGAATGGCGGTAATTCTACACTATAGTGGCGCTGAGCAGAAAGGGAAACTCGATCCTTTTCACCGATGTTTGACCACTACGAGATCTTTTTAATAATTGTGCTTGCGGCTATGTTATAAATTGCGTACAATTCGCGCCCTGTGATTTGAATTAAACACGCCCCTGATGCCTCAATTAAATAGAGCATAGCGCAGGCGTGGCTTGTACGGAGTTAACTATGTACGCGGTTTTCCAAAGTGGTGGCAAACAACACCGTGTGACGGAAGGTCAAACGCTTCGTCTAGAGAAACTAGACTTAGAAACCGGCGCAACGATTGAATTTACCCCGCTGATGATCGCCAATGGCGAAGAAATTAGCATCGGTGCCCCTTTAGTTGAAGGTGGCAAGGTAGTAGCGGAAGTGGTCAATCATGGCCGTGGCGATAAGCTTAAAATCGTTAAATTCCGTCGTCGTAAACATTCACGTAAACAGATGGGTCACCGTCAGTGGTTTACTGAAGTTAAAATTACCAGCATCAGCGCGTAACAGGAGTATCGACACATGGCAAGTAAAAAAGGTGTAGGTAGCACTCGTAACGGTCGCGATTCAGAATCTAAACGTTTAGGTGTTAAGCGTTTTGGTGGTGAGTCGGTATTAGCTGGTAGCATCATTGTGCGTCAACGTGGTACTAAGTTCCACGCTGGTAGCAATGTAGGCATCGGTAAAGACCATACTTTATTCGCTTTAACTGAAGGTAAAGTGAAGTTTGAAGTAAAAGGCGAGTACAACCGTAAATTCGTTAGCATCGTTAGCGAATAAGTAAAACATATTGAAAAAACCCCGCCTGGTGCGGGGTTTTTTTATAAATTTTCTCCCCTCCCAATCACATGGGTTATACTTAGCGGCTACGGCATGCGCCTTTGTTTTTTATAGTGGATCAGGACACAACACATGAAGTTTGTAGATGAAGCGATAATCCGGGTTGAAGCCGGCGATGGCGGTAACGGAATTATCAGTTTTTTACGCGAAAAGTTTATCTCTAAGGGCGGCCCAAACGGAGGCGATGGCGGAGATGGCGGTGACGTGTACCTGATTGCTGATGAAAACCTGAATACTCTGGTCGATTTTCAGTTTGAAAAGTATCACAGTGCTGAGCGCGGCCAAAATGGTGGCAGTGTAAATTGCACAGGTAAGCGCGGAGTAGATCTAGAACTGCGGGTGCCGGTAGGTACCAGGGCCGTAGACATCGACACCGACGAAGTGATTGGTGATTTAACCACCAATGGCCAAAAGCTGATGGTAGCAAAAGGCGGTTGGCACGGTTTGGGTAATGCCCGTTTTGCCAGCAGTACTAACCGTGCACCACGGAAAAAAACTAATGGTACACCTGGTGAAATCCGTAATCTGCGATTGGAATTATTATTGCTGGCAGATGTTGGTTTACTGGGATTGCCTAATGCCGGTAAATCTACCTTGATCCGATCCGTATCAGCAGCGAAACCAAAAGTGGCTGACTATCCGTTTACTACTCTGGTACCCAATCTTGGCGTAGTAAGGGTTGAAGCACACCGTTCTTTTGTTATTGCCGATATTCCTGGACTAATTGAAGGCGCGGCTGAAGGTGCAGGCTTAGGTATCCAGTTTCTAAAGCACCTGGAACGTTGCCGCTTATTGTTACATGTTATCGATGTATTACCAGCCGATGGCTCTGATCCGGCTGAAAATGCCAAAACAATTATTCAGGAATTGCACAAATATAGCAAAAAGCTGGCGGCTAAACCGCGCTGGTTGGTGTTTAATAAGCTGGATTTAGTATTGGATGATGAGCTGGAGCAAACTATTTCTGAGGTAGTAACTGCGCTTGACTGGCAGGGCCCGGTGTTTAAGATCTCGGCTGCAGGGCGCACCAATACCGAACGTCTGGCTGCTGATATTCTAAGCTACATAGAAGAATTACCAGCAGAACAAGTTGAAACTGAGGTTGCCGATCCTGTTCATTTTAAATGGGATGATTATCATGACGATGCGGCCACCGAGTTGGTTGATGATCTGGACGATGATGACGACTTTGACGACGATGATTACGATGTTGAAGTGATATATCAGCGCTGAGGTTTAGCATGAAAATTGCAATGGTAGCTGCAATGGCAAAACAACGCGTCATCGGCAAAGATAATAAAATGCCCTGGCACATGCCCGCTGATTTGCAGCATTTTAAAGCGGTCACGTTTGGTAAGCCAGTATTGATGGGGCGTAAGACCTTTGAGTCTATTGGCCGGCCCTTACCTGGTCGGCGCAATCTGGTAGTGAGCAGAACCATACCTGCAGAGACCCGTGGCGTTGAATGGTTTAGTAGTGTCGAGCTGGCGCTTGCAGCCGCATCTGGCAATAGCGAAGTAATGGTGATTGGCGGTGGTGAAATATACCGACAATGTCTGCCATTGGCGGACACCCTTTATTTGACTGAAATTGAGTTAATGGTAGACGGTGACGCCTTTTTTCCAGATTATCTGCAAGCAGCAAACTGGCAGCTGGTGTCCGAGGAGCAGCATCAGGCTGATTCTGCTAATCCCTATTCCTACCGTTTTCTTACTTTACAGCGAAATTAGTAGTCGTGAGGCATTTGCACAGGTTGTAACATGTTGCTAAGATGCTGGTTGACGATCCAGCTGAGGAGTAGTAAATGAGATTGGTGCCCACCTTATTATGCACAGCCGTATTAAGTGCCGCTGTTGTTATGTCGCCGGTAGCTGTCGCAGATCAACAGTTAGCCGCTTCAATGTGCGATTATGTTGCGGCTAACGATAGAAACCGTTTACGTAAAGTACTCAGTGACTACCGTTTACGGCTACGCAATATTTATGATGGTGTTGTTTGTAATGGCGAACCGTTAATCCGCCACGCTTTTAAAAGCAATGCTCCTGATGTTGGCGAATTTATTGTTAGACAGCTACCTGGCTCACAGGTCGCCGATTCTGGTGATATTGCCTGGGCTGAAAGCAACGGCTTTGCAGACTCACCGTTGCTGGCGGCATTAAAAGACCGCGCCGGTGCCGGTGATTAACGTTTAATAGAAGCAAAAAAAATCCGCTTATTCAGCGGATTTTTTATTATCTGTATATACCCTATACCCTGAACTGCGCAACTGATTGACGCAGTTCTTCAGCAAGTCGTGCAACTTCATGGCTGGAGTCAGATGTTTGCTCTGCGCCAGAGGCTGTCTCTTCAGCAATTGCAACAATTGACTCAAGTAACTGGCTAATCTCATTTGATACCTGGTTCTGCTCTTTAGCTGCGCCTGAGATCTGCTCGCTCATATCGTGAGCTAAATGCACGGCGTGGGTAATCGAATCCAGTGCAGATGTCGCCACTTCGGTTTGGGTAACACAATTCTCTGCCTGTTTCTTACCCTTGTTCATGGCTTCAACCGCCGCCTGGGCACCACTTTGCAGCACTTGAATCATCGCCTGAATTTCCTGAGTAGACGCTTGGGTTTTACTGGCCAGCGAGCGCACCTCATCAGCCACTACCGCAAAGCCACGACCTTGTTCTCCCGCGCGCGCTGCTTCAATTGCGGCATTTAGCGCCAGCAAGTTTGTTTGTTCTGCGATACCACGGATAACATCGAGAATGCTGCCAATTGAAGCGCTGTCTTTATGTAATTTATTAATCACTACAGATGCTTGCTCAACCTCTTTCGACAGTTGGATAATGGTGCTCTTATTATCCAGTGAAATTCCTTTTACCCGCTCTGCTTCTTTATCTGCATTCTTAATTTCCGCCAGTGCGTCGTTAGAGCTTTGTAATACACCTTGCGAGGTACTGCTCATTTCAGTAGTAGCGGTCGCAGCCTGGGTGACCTGTGATTTCTGCTCACGAATTGCCTGTGTAGTCTGAACGGTAATGGCAGACGTTTGCTCTGAGGCCGCTGCCAGTTGAGTAGAGCGGGAGATGATTCCCTGGATAAGTTGCTGCAGATTGCTCACTACAGTATTAACGTTGCGCGCTAATTCACCAAACTCATCTTTTGCAGTTGCATTAAGCGTTTTTGTTAAATCGCCGGAAGCGACCACGCCCAGCATGCTATTTACCTCAGCCAAAGGTTTAACAATACGTCTGACCGTAACGGTTGCAATAAACACCGACAGAATAATTGAAATAATCACGACGATGAAAATCCAGGTAATAGCATTAGCAACACCTGAAGTCGCATTTTGTTCAATTTCCTCTGCCGCATTCCTGGTCAGGTTAAGCAGGGTATCTAACCGTTGCATACCGGTTTGGGTATATTGATTTGCGGTGGTTAATTGGGCCTCTGCATCTGCAGTACCTGCGAGGAGTTGTACTTTTAAAGCGGGAATGCCGTCAGCACCTTCCAGGTATCCTGAAATTTGCTGCACTTTGTCAGCGATGTCTGCGGTCATTGTTACCGCACTGCCAGCTTGTTGCTGGATTATTGCAACCTGCTCCCGCAGCTCCTGTAAACGAAAGGCAATCTCATTACTTACGGTGGCTACGGTGGTATCGGTTTCAGTGCGGTTCAAATCTATAACGTTATTAATCAGAGTGTTAATGCCAGTTTCTATCTGGGTCGCAGCCTCATAAGCACGGGGGAATCTACGCTGAACATCACGGACGTCAGTGAAATCGAGGATAAGCGAAGCCATATCATCAGCGCTAAATTCTAAGTCGCCCATTTTGCTGGTAATCGTGCTACGTAACTGAATGTTGCTGTCTAAGCGGCGTTGCAGCTTGGTACTGGCTTCAATGAAATTTCGGTAAGTCTCACTGACTTGCTCGGCGCCTTCACGCAGTTCTGGATGCTGTGCTATGGCCTGGCGAAGCGCATCAGCTGATTTTTCGTAAATAACTTTTTCCTGAGCAAAGCGTTGGTTAACGACAGCCGTTTTCTCCAGCGTGTCGGCATAAAAACCTTGCAGGCTGGCACGACTCATTGTAATAAATTCAGTTTTCATCGTCGCACTGTTTTGCAGTGCCGGAATAGAAACTTCATTAACTTCAGTGGTTGCGTTACTAATATTGTTTAGACTGATATAGGCGGTCACACCAATAAACAGCAGTAACAGGGAAATGATGGCAAAACCACCCATCACCCGCAACGCTACGGTTAACTTCATAATAACTCCCACTTTAGTATTTTATTTAAAGCACATTAGCTTAAGATTTGCTGCTTAACAAGACTGAACAAGCCGTTTTGACGCTTCAGCGGTAAATGGTTTATTTAGCCGCAGCAACACTGTATCGCTGTTGCCGCTCAATACAGAATGCTGTAAGGGTGTTACCCCAAACACAGCCCGTATCCAAGGCATGAATATCCTGAACCGGACTATAGCCATTTAGTGCCGCCCAATGCCCGAAAAAGAGTTCCGGATGCGTTTTGGTGCGCCAGAATTCATACCAGGGTACTAAGCCACTTTGCTTTAGCGGACTGCCTTTTTCCTTTAAGCTTAATGCGCCATCAGGCTGACAAAACCGCATTCTGGTGCAGGCATTAATGGTAAAGCGCCATTGTTGTTGCTCAGTCTGGGCCTGCTGCCACATGCTCGGTGTATCGCCGTACATAATAGCAAATATTTGTTCTGGCTGACGCTTTAACTGCTTGCTAACTGCTGCAGCTGCTGCCTCTGCCTCATTTATTGTCCACTCTGGTGCAAGCCCGGCATGCACCATCCATTGTTTGTTATCGCTGCTTTGATGGATTAAAGGCAGTTGTAACAGCCAAGCAACCAGTTCTTCCAGATTGGGAGCCTGTTGCAATTGATCCAGCTTGTCTGCGGCTTTAATATTACTGAACCCAAAATAGCTGGCCAGAAAATGCAAATCGTGATTACCCAGTACGCATTTAGCAGCATTGCCCAGTGTCTTGATGAAATTTAAGGTGGCAAGTGAATCGGGGCCCCTGGCGATCAAGTCGCCACAGAACCAAAGCTGATCGTCAGCAGGGGTAAAGTTAACATGCACCAGCAAGCGTTGCAGCGCATCGTAACATCCCTGGACATCACCGATAACATAGGTGGCCATCAGTTCAGAATATTAGGCATGGCCAGCCTGAATACTGGTATCGCGGCTTTAAATCGTTGTTCAGAGTGGCTAATCATTTCGTAATGCCCTTGCATTGTCCCGACAGGGGTTTCCAGCATCGCACCACTGGTATAACTGTAGCTTGACCCCGGTGCAAGTTCTGGTTGTTCACCAACTACACCATCTCCGTAGACTTCAGCTTGTTTGCCATTGGCGTCAGTAATCAGCCAGTACCTTTTTAAAAGGGTAACGGCCTCTTTACTGCAATTTTCGATAGTAATGGTATAGGCAAATACAAAGCGATCTTCTGCGGGATCAGATTGTGCACCCAAATAAAAATTATCGACCTTTACCTGAATATCAAACTGCTCACTCATCTTTACCTTCCTGCTCTGCCAACCATTGCGCTACCTTAATAAAGCCACTGACAGGTAACTGTTCCGGTCTGATAGTAGGATCGATACCCAAAGCACTTATTTGCTCAGCAGTGGCAAAATTACTAAAGCCGTTACGTAAGGTTTTACGGCGCTGATTAAACGCCTCTAAACATACTCTGTTTAGTATGGCAGGATCAACTTTTGCTCTGTCGGCTACCGGGTAGGGAATTAACCGGACTACTGCAGAATCGACTTTTGGCGCAGGGATAAATGCGCCTGGTCCTACTTCAACTACGGGTATTGCCTGGCAATAATATTGGGTCATTACACTAAGACGACCAAAAGTTTTACTGCCATGACTGGCTGTCATACGCTGCACTACTTCTTTTTGCAGCATAAAATGCATGTTGTTGATATGGTCAGCAAACTCGAATAAATGAAACAGCAGCGGCGTAGAAATATTATAGGGCAGGTTACCAAAGATTTTTAGTTTCTGACCGGGTGCCAGTAACCCAGCAAAATCGAATTTCATGGCATCTGCCTGATGCACTGTCAGCTTATCTGCCAGCGTCGGGTGCTGCTGTAAACGTTCGGCCAAGTCACGATCGAGTTCTACCACAATAAGCTTACCGGCCGCCTCTGCAACTGGCTCGGTAAGGGCGCCCAGCCCCGGACCAATTTCCACCAGCACATCCGTTGATTTAGGAGCAATAGCTTTAACGATTCTGCCGATAACATGGGGGTCGTGTAAAAAGTTCTGGCCAAAACGTTTTCGGGCGCGATGGCCCTGATGAACATTGTCTGTCATAAATTAATTCGCTTGTTGAGCCAGAGTAATCGCTTGATTAACCGCGTGAAATAAGCTGCCAGGATCAGCTTTGCCGCTGCCGGCAAGATCCAGGGCCGTACCATGATCGACCGAAGTCCGGATTAGCGGCAATCCGAGGCTAATATTGACCGAACGACCAAAGCCTTTAAACTTTAGCACCGGTAACCCCTGGTCGTGGTACATCGCCAATACCGCATCTGCGTCATCCAGGTATTTGGGTTGAAATAAGGTGTCAGCGGGTAATGGCCCTACTAAATCGATACCCTCAGCTCTTAACTCGTCCAGGGTTGGGCCGATAGTATCCAGTTCCTCCCGCCCAAGATGGCCATCTTCACCGGCATGGGGGTTTAGGCCACAGACGTAAATTCTGGGCTTAGCGATGGCAAATTTATGTTGCAGGTCATGGTGCAGAATCGTAATCACTTTTAACAGGCGGTCCCGGGTAATTGCTTTGGCGACATAAGCCAGGGGAATATGGGTTGTCGCCAGCGCTACTCGCAAGCCTTCAGTGGCCAGCATCATTACCACGTACGGGGTGTTTGACTGATGCGCAAAGAATTCAGTATGACCACTGAAAGGAATACCCGCTCTGTTAATAATGCCTTTGTGGACAGGGCCCGTAACAATCGCCGCAAATTCCGTGCTAATGGCATTTTCACCAGCAAATTGCAGCGTATTGACCACATACTGGCCATTAGCGACATTCAGCACACCTGGCTCAACAGGTTCGCTCAGGGCAAAATCAGCGACAGTAAGTGTGCCTGCTGCCTGAGCTTTAGCAGGAACCTTACTGTCATAGGGTAATAACTTAAGATCAATACCCAATAATGCTGCCCTGGTGTTCAGTAGGTCTGCATTGCCGCACACCACCAGCTCTACCGGCCAATCCTGGCGGGAAAGCGCAACAACCAGATCCGGACCGATGCCAGCGGGTTCACCGGGCGTAACGGCAATGCGCAGTGTCATCTAACCCTCCGGTAAAACGTCAATGAAGGCTTCGTCGCGTATTTCTTTTAGAAAATTTGCAGACTCTTCATTAAAACGACGGTTATAGATCATCCGGTAGACCTGGTTACGCTTTTTATCAGCCGTAGCATCTACTATCCGCTTATCCAGCACCTGAGCGATATGCCAGCCGTGCTCTGTCCTGAAAGGCTCACTAATCTCGCTCGGTTCCAGACGCAGTAGCGTATCACGGAATGCCGGAACAAATACCTGAGGTTCACTCCAGCCTAAATCACCACCATTCATTTTTGAACCCGGATCTTCAGAATGCTGTTTGGCCAATTCAGCAAAATCGGCTTCACCGGCGCGAAGTTTACTGACAAACTGATTAAGTGTATTACGGGCGCGCTCTTCGCTAAGAATAATAGACGGTTTGATTAAAATGTGGCGCGATTTAATTTCTTGAATTTCAGCAACATTTTCACCACGGATATCGAAAATAGTTAATATGTGAAAACCGGCACCAGAACGCATCGGGCCAATTAAGTCGCCTTTTTTCTTGTCGCGAATGCTTTCTGAAAACAGGGTTGGCATTTCATTAATATTCATAAAACCAAGCTCACCGCCTTCCAATGCTTTTCCACCAGAAGAAGAGGCAATAGCAATGCGTTTGAAATCACTGCCGCTTTGCAGCAACTCCATTATTTTGTCTGCCCGATCTTTGGCTGCACTGATATCGTCCGGCGTTGCCTGACTAGGGATGGCAACCAGAATATGCCCCAGGTTGTATTCCTCACTGACAGCGCCTTGCTCTTCCATTAATTTCAGTAGACTGTCAACTTCCTGCGGGCTGATATAAATTCGACGTTGCACACTGCCGCGGACCACCTCGTTAGTAATAATTTCTTCCCTGAGTTTTTCTCTGAATCGCGCATAGTTACCTTCTTCAGCTTCAACTTTCTGACGGAATGCTTCGAGACTGAGATTTTCATCCTGAGCAATATTACGAATGGTATCGTCAAGCTGTGCATCACTGATTTGCAACCCCATTCGCTCTGCGAGCTGCAGCTGCAGACTGCTTAAAATCAGGCGCTCCAGCGCCTGAGTGCGCAATGCCTGGTCAGAGGGAAGGGTTTGCCCCTGGGACTCTGCGTTACGTTTAACCCGGTTTACCACATCATCGATATCGCTCTGTAAAACAACACTATTGTCAACAATAGCGGCAACCCGATCGATCTCCTTTACGGCTGCACTACTGGAAAAACTTAATACACCGATAAAAGCCAGACAGATTACTTGCTGTAACTTCATAAATTCCTACACTAATTAGTTAGTAAATACGGCCTGCGGTAACCAAAAATGCCATTTGATAACATGTCTGATACGCCAAAACCTGCTTTATCACCAAAGCCTTTTAACACAAATTGCAAACTAAGGCCGCTGTCCAGTTCGCCAAACTGCAGCGCATTGTCAATACTGGTATCAAGATTTGCCACAATATGGCGCCGGGCTACCAGCCGGACTGCCCAGCAGCAGGATTCATATTGCACACCAAAATTGGCATCTATCATACGATGATTAGTAACATCACGATAGTAACTGGCGATAAGCTGCCAATCTTTTGCCAACGGCACTGTGCCCAGTACACCCACTTGCTGAATTTCTAACCCTGAGACCGCACGGGTGTAGCGATGGTTCAACTGCAGTAAGGTATTCTCACTGCCCCGGTAGTCGAGGCTGGCGTTACTCTTAATAATTCTTTCACCATCAATATCATACTGAGTTGCCGCACTAAAATACCATTTA
Source organism: Arsukibacterium sp. (assembly GCF_041616895.1). Classification (GTDB taxonomy): domain Bacteria; phylum Pseudomonadota; class Gammaproteobacteria; order Enterobacterales; family Alteromonadaceae; genus Alishewanella. The sequence continues at coordinate 34,970 of NZ_JBFJPY010000009.1, read as the reverse complement.
CGGTACCAATGCCAGATCATTTCAGCAGCTAATACAGAGTCCGTTGCCGTTTGGTTTTCGTTCAGATTATCAGCAGCCTCGACCGGGTCTTCCAGAAAAAAGATTTGACCCAGACTAAATCGAAATAACTCGTTATCAATGTTGTCGTAAAAGCGGGTGGTCCAACCCACAGTTAATTGATTCGCCTCATTTATTCTGTCTATACCAGAGAAACGATTTTCCCGGAACAAGCCATGATAGTCATCCTGTAAGCGGGTGGTATCATACAAACCAATATTATTCTGTTGCCGGTAAGGTATGTATAAATATTGAATTTGCGGCTCAAAGGTTTGCAGTGCAGGCTCGCCAAACCAGTCGTATTCCCGCTCCATATTTAACCGGCTGTAAAGCCGTATTTTGGGTAATGCCCGCTGCACTGAGGTATCAATATCAGCGCTATCACTCTCCTGTTGATAATAGGTATAGAGCATACTCGCCTCAGCAGTAAATTCGAGTGCCGGGGTAACAAAGGGTAAACGCAGTTTGGGTTCAACATGTAAGCGGTTCGCAGCATTAATTAAGGCATTATCATTTTCAAAATGCGCATAGCTGGCCTGCCATACCAGCTGAAGAGGTTTGAATAGCTGTAGCGGTCTGGCAGAGCTTAGCTGTAATTCAGGCAACATTTTATAGGCGTCGGCAAAATTACCCAATATTTCGAACCCCTGTAGCCTGAGCAGACTATTGATATTCTCGCCATAGTGGGCAAGAGTTGCCTCACGATAAAGTTGGGTATCACTCTGGTTGACGTAATCTGACCCTAATTCAGTAATGTACGCATCGTCACTGACATCAGTAAAGTCGATATAACCACGCCAGTTGTCTGTGAAATCAGAGCGGTGGTTCAAATGACTTAGGTAACGACTACCGAAATTATCCGGCTTTTCATTATCTGTACCGAGGTATTCAAGTTGCATAATGCCGTGGTGGTCAGCTGTCAGATAGCGAAATTCTGATTTGAGCTGGGTGCCACGTTTGCTCATATAACGGGGGGTCAGAGTCAGATCGTAGTTCTCGGCTAAATTAACATAATACGGCAATTCAACATCAAGCCCCAATAACTGAGAACTGCTTATCTTTGGCAACAACAAACCGGTCTTTCGTTGCTCGTTAACCGGAAACGTCATGTAGGGTAAATAAAATACCGGAATGTCTTTGATTTTAAAAACAGCATTGCTGGCCGCCCCCCAACCTTCACCTTCATTAATTTTAATGTCACTGGCGTGTAAAGCCCAGCTATTATCATCGGTAGGGCAAGTAGTAAATAACGCCTGGTCCAGGCGAATTTGTGCCGGACTGGCCTGCAGGCTTTGGGCGTAACCTCGTCCCGCCTGAGCCAAAAATTGATAATTTGCGTTGGCTATCAGTGCACTGTTTTCAGCGGTATTGGCCCGAAAAGAGCTGGCGGATACTTTTAAGCTACTATCAAAATATTCAATGCCACCTTCAGCAAAAATTTGCTGCTCACTGCGACTAAAGCGGGCAGCGGGTGCCGTTAATAAGGTATCACGATGGATAATCTGCACATTACCATTGAATAGGGCGGTCTGATTGCCACTGAGATCAGCATCATCAGAGCTGATCCGAACCGTGTTGTCATCCGGGTTCAAGCTGCCCAATACAACAGGTGGAGTTAGTGGTTGATAACACATTGGTATAACAGTTTCATTGGCGTGCAGCTGATTACAGAGCAAGCCTGTGATTGTTATCCCGGTAAACCATAGTTTCATCCAGTCTTCTCTGCCCCAGATTTATCATTTTTTTGATAAGATTAGCCCGCTATGATAAATCAATTTTAGATTTCCTGCTAATCCGATATAGTGCGCTGCTACGATAGTCACTGGCCTCTTTCAGTAACTTAGAGCAACATATACCACGTAGTTCAGTTTGTGAGGAAAATACTTTGTGGGGTAAAATTCTTGGAGCCTTGTTTGGACTAGCCTTGTTGAGACTGCCAGGCTTGTTTATTGGCTTAATTCTGGGACATTGGTTCGACATGAAAATGGGCGCAAACCTGGCGAGGTTTCGCGGTTTATTTCACGAAACCGCTGATCAGCAAGGCTTGTTCATGTACACCACGTTTGCCACGATGGGGCATATTGCTAAAGCAACGGGTGTGGTGACAACTGCTCATATTCAGCAGGCCAGGCATTTTATGCAGCAGCTTGGTCTGAACGAAACTCAGCAGCAGGAGGCTCAGGCTGCGTTTCGTGATGGTAAAGCCAGTAATTTCCCTTTGATGGCGCAACTGCAAACATTTTATCAGCATTATGGTCGTCAAAATGACGTGATAAAGTATTTTCTGGAAATTCAGCTGGGTATTGCTAATGCCAACGGCGAGATGAGTCAGCAACAGCAGATATTGCTGCAGCAGGTTGCAACCCAACTGGCGATATCCCGTATCGAATTGGAACAATTGGTGGCTGCTTATCGGGCCCAGCAGCGATTTAACCAAAGAAATACGCAACGCCCGACAGCAAATGCCGCCCAGGATGCCTATAAAGTGCTGGGCGTCAGCAACGATTGCAACGAAAAAGAGTTAAAACGGGCATATCGCAAATTAATGGCCCAGCACCATCCCGATAAACTTATGGCAAAAGGGGTACCTGCGGCTATGCTGGATGTTGCAAAACGACGCACTCAGGAAATTCAGGCGGCTTATGAACTGCTGAAGAATCGGCAGTAGTCAGTTAGATTTAAAGCCCTGAGCTGTGCAGCCAACCTGTTATTTCTTTCAAGACCCAGGCATTAATATCTTCGTTATAAAAAGTACCGGACAATTGACGCTGGCGGTAGTTGGTTTTTAAATTACGTTGCACTAATTGTTGTCTTAGCCCCAAATTAGCATTAGCGAATCTATTGTCGCGTTGATGACTGATGTCCAGCGTTGGGATCGACTGCTGCGCAATTAAACCCGCTAATTCGCGATTCAAATCAACATCCGCCAGATAGACTCCCAGCATAATAAATGCCGCAGGCGATTCAAGCTGGTTTGTAGTAAACAACTGGTTAAGCAAGGCTGCATTACTACCCTTGGCAATAATAATGATATTGCCGCCCTGCGATTTAGCCTCGTTAAAGGCCGCCAGCATTCGCTCAGCAAGTAGTCGCTGGTAAGTGGTCGCGTCTTGTTCCAGGCTGAATTCTGCAGGTGGCGGAACCATGATAGCCAGAGTGTGCCAACCGTGATCATTTAACTGCACCCGTAAAGGTTCAAGATAATCAGGGCTTACGGGTCGTTCAGCCCAGTCAGGCACCAAAATGGCAGTACCCTTGGTATAGCTGGTCAGTGCCTGGCGTTGCAGCACCATAAAGCTGCCAGTTGCACTGGTTAACTCGGTAACTTCGCTGGCAAGGATCTGGCGTTGCACATCCCGTTGCCAGAGTTGCTGGATAGAAGGGGGCTGCTGAGCTGCTGCCGTAATCTGAATAACAGCAGCAACTAACAGCCAGAGTAGTCCCCGATGGAGCGTTTTGTTCACATATAACCTGTTAACTGACCCCTGTTATAGGCTGTTATCGGCCAAGCCGGTGATAACGTTAGCAGTATCGTTACCATCGATATATTCTGGAAAGGTATATAACACCTTGCCATCATGACTGAATTTCACATAGCTCTCGCCCTGTTCAAGCAGCTCGATCGCAATCGAAGACGGCATAATGAAGCAGAATGTTGTCGGTTTAAATTCGGCAAGGGCTTTTGCCATTTCCTTAAGTTGTTCGTTTACGGCCAGACGCTGGGTTTCATTTTCATCGCTACAGACATGCGCAGATTGCTGTAAAGATACAGACTGCTCAGCCTGCACATTAAAGGTAATACAGGCTAATACTGCGGCAATAGCACAGTAACGACCAATAGCTTGTATAGACATATGTAGTTCCTCAAACGGCTTAAAGACAACTAAACCTAGCAGGAAGTTTTGTGGGCGGCAATAAAAAAAACCGCCAATAAAGGCGGTTTTTTAGTAAACGTCAGAAAATTAACGCAATACAGGTTCTTTTACTTTCGCTGTTACTTTAGCTTCAATTCGCTGGTTAGCTGCGTTAGCGGCAGGGGTACTGTCGTTAATGCGTGGCTGGGTCTCACCGTAACCAACAGAGGTAATACGTGAAGATTCAACACCTTCACTGGTCAGGATATCAGCGACTGATTTTGCACGACGCTTAGACAACAGCATGTTGTATGCATCGTTACCCGGTTTAGAAGCATGACCTTCAATCACTACTTCTGATTCAGGGAAGCGCTTCATGAAAGCGGCCAGCTGAATGATTTCTGAGCGTTGGTCAGCAGACACTACCGCAGAATCAAAACCAAATTTCACTTCAACGTCAACATCACCCACGCGCTGCATAGTTTCTTTGAAAACGGTACATCCTTGTGGATCTACCTGATGATTCGCAGCGGTATTCGGGCAGCGGTCGTTGCTATCTAACACGCCGTCTTTATCACTGTCTGCAGGTTTTGCTGGAGCAACAGGTTTAGCCGGGGCAGGCGCCGGAGCTGGTGCAGGCGCTGGCGCGGCATTAGCACCAAAAATCCAGCTGGCACCCAGTTTGATGCCGGCATCATACCATGAGCCGTTATTAATACCTTCGTACCGGGTTGCTTCGGCAAACAGCGCGACATCATTGCGGATAAAATAACGGTAACCGACACCCACGTTCAGTGCATCTGAACTAACATTGCCTTCGAAATGTTTCCAGCCAGCAACGATATATAAATTTGTATCGGTCAGATGATACATCGCATCAACACCAAAACGATCAATACCAATACTGCCGCCAGTTAAAGAATCTAACCGTTGTCTTGCATATTCTAACCGCACGCCCCAGTTCTGGTTTACACGGTAACCTAATTCAGCACCAACACCAGGTCCATTTTCAACATTATCCCATTCGGCTGAAAGTGATTTGTTTTCATGTGACCAATAATATTCACCGAATAAAGAACCAAATACTTTACTTTCTAATTCAGCTGCTGAAGGTGATTGTGCTAAAGCCTGAGTGCTGATAAACGGCAGGGCAGCCAATACAGCAAGGGCAGTCATTTTAAGTTTCATCCATTTCTCCTTAGATTTAATCCAGCATTAAATAGCTAGTTTTTATTCCTGCTAACTATTTACCTGCCATCTATATTACAAGTCGTTTGTATTAAAATTTGTTGTTTATTTTTTCTTTATTAAAAATAGTACAGCAATTTGTTATTTAGCAACCTAATATGCTGAGTATCATAAGCCAGTTAACTGAATATGGGGTTAATACTTTTAAAAAGAAGTCAAAAAGCACAATTTACTTCAAAAATAAGTGTTTTACCATTCACTGGGTGCTGCAGTGCCAAAGTGTGGGCATGCAACTGCAAACGCTCTGCCGCGGCATAGGCTTCAGGGGATGCATAAAACTTGTCACCGAGTATAGCATGCCCGATCATTTGCATGTGTACCCGCAGCTGATGAGAGCGGCCGGTTACCGGTGTTAACTGCACCCGGCTGGCCGTGACCGAGCGCTCCAGTACCTGATAATGCGTAACAGAGGGTTTGCCGCGCTGATAACATACCATCTGTCTGGGACGGTTTGGCCAGTCACAAATTAATGGTAAACAAATTGTTCCCTGATCTGCAACTATCCGGCCAGCAACTCTGGCGATATAGCTTTTTTGGGTTTGGCGCAGCTGAAACTGCCGGTTTAGCTGGCGCTGGGACTCGGCAGTTAACGCAAATACCATCACACCTGAGGTGGCCATATCCAGTCGATGAACAACACGTGCCGTGGGAAATACTAACTTTACGCGATATTCCAGACAGTCCCAGTGCTCCGCCGCTTTGCCCGACACCGAGAGCAGACCACTGGGTTTGTTAACAACCAGAATATCGTCATCCTGATAGATGATCTCAAGATAGGGAGTCAGCGGCGGCTGATAATGAAAAACACTCATTAATCGTGACTCACCACGATAAGTCTGATGGCATCAAGTTTCAAACGAGCCTTTCCAATATAATCTGTCAGGTGTTGTTGCTTGGTTATCAGGCTATCAATTTCCTGCTGACGGATTAACGGATTAATTCGCTTTAAAGCGATTAAGCGCTGTTGATCCTCCTGCATGACCTGTTGCATTTTTTTACTGGCGCTCAGTCGCAAAGTCGTTAGCTGCTGTGCAGCACTTTTGTCACTCTCTGCAAGCAATGGATGGATGACGCTCTGTAACGCATTAACCAGTTTACTTGCTGTTTGCCGGCCAACCGGCTTTAACTGCCGGTTGAAGTTATCAAAAGGAACCTTCGCCGCCAAATCTTTGCCAGTTTTATCAAGCAGCAAGCGGATGGGCGTACCGGGCAAATATCGGCCTAGTTGCAGATAAGCGGGAGCGCTGGCCTCAACAATATAAATAAGCTCGACGAAATAGCTGCCAACAGGCAGAGCTTTGTTAGGCAGTAATGCCACGGCCGTATTTCCCATATTGTCGTTTAACAATAAATCCAGGGTGCCGGTAACCATTGGGTGATCCCAGGTTAAAAACTGAATGTCCTCTTGCGCCAGCGCGGTATCCCGGTCGAATGTGATAGTTACACCATCGTCCTCAAGTCCCGGATAAGCACAACGTAAATGTTCAGCCGCTGTTAAAATGATACTGGTATCAGAGCGATCTTCCTGATTAACCCCCAACAAATCCCAAGCCTGAAACATTAGCATTGGCAATTGTACATCAGCATCAGCTTGGGCAAGCTCTGCTGCCAGAAGCCGGGCCTGCTCACCGCCGGCGGAGTTCAGTTCTAACAGCTTATCCCGCCCTTGTTCCAGTTGCTGCTGCAGCTGTTGATGATGCAGCGCACTATGGCTTAACAGTTGTTCCACCGCCATCACATCCGGCTGCGGAGCAGCCAGCAAAGCCAATAATGCCGGGCCGTCCTGTTCATACACAGCGCGTCCTGTCTGGCAGGTGTGCTCAAACGCGTTCAGGCTTTGCTGATACCACTGCAGTAATATCTGCTGCGCACCTTGTTTAAAGTATGGAATATGCAATTGAATATCATGCTGCTGGCCTATTCTGTCTAAGCGGCCAATTCGTTGTTCCAGTAAATCCGGATTCAGGGGTAAATCAAACAATACCAGATGGTGGGCAAACTGAAAGTTGCGTCCCTCACTGCCGATTTCTGAACAGACCAGCACCTGGGCACTATAATCTTCCTGAGCAAAATAGGCCGCTGCTTTGTCGCGTTCAACAATTGACATGCCTTCGTGAAAGACTGCCGCCCGGATCCCTTCTTTCTGACGCAACGCTTCTTCCACTGCCAGTGCTGTTTCGGCCGCCGCGCAGATCACCAGAAATTTGGCCGGTTTATGTTGCTTTAACAGGCCTGTTAAATATTCAATACGAGGATCAAATTGCCACCATTGGCTATTGCCACCCTCAAACGCCTGATACACCTGCTCAGGAAATAAATTGGCGTTGGCCAGTTCCGCAACAGAGCTTTGCTGATTCAGGCTCTGAAATACTTTAAGGGCGTTCTGGTACTGTTCAGGCAAGTCCAGTGCTACAGGCCTTGCTATCCGGCTCGGAAAACCTTTGATACTGGCGCGACTGTTCCTGAATAAGATTCGGCCTGTGCCGTGGCGGTCCAGCAACTTGCCAAGCAAGCGCTGTCTGGCCGGCTCCGCGTCATCAGGTGCCTCAGGTTCACTGAGTAAGCTGAGCTCGCTACTGATATCTTCTTCTTTGATCAGCCGTTGCAGGTCACTTTTCAATTCGTCGTTAAGTTGAGATGCACTTAGCAATTGTTTAGCGGTTGTTGCAATATGCTGGTACTGGCTTTGCTCTTCAATAAAAGAGTGAAAGTCGTAAAAGCGGTCTGGATCAAGCAGGCGCAAACGGGCAAAGTGACCTTGCTGACCGAGTTGATCCGGAGTGGCGGTGAGTAAGACAACGCCGGCAGTATCCTGAGCCAGGCTCTCAACGCTTCGGTACTCTTTACTGGCATGTTCTGCAGTCCACGCAAGGTGATGGGCTTCATCAACGACCAGCAAGTCCCAGTCGCTGCTTTGGGCGTGTTCCAACCATTGTTTGTTGCTACTGATAAACTCCAGGCTGCACAGCACCAGTTGTGCAGTATCGAACGGATTGCTGACATCAAGCTGTGACTGCTGACAGCGTTCTTCGTCAAACACCGAGAAATGCAGGTTAAATCGGCGCAACATTTCCACCAGCCACTGATATTGCAGCGACTCGGGTACAACGATAAGTACCCGGGTGGCTAGCCCGGACAACAATTGCTGATGAATAATGAGGCCGGCCTCGATGGTTTTACCCAGGCCCACTTCATCGGCTAGTAAAACCCGCGGCGCGTGGCGGCTGGCAACTTCCCTGGCAATATGAAGTTGATGCGGGATCAGGCTCATGCGCCCGCCCTGCAAACCACGTAACGGGCTTTGCTGTAACCGGCTTTGCTGCTGCCAGGCCAGGTAACGTAAGGTAAAGTGATCAAAGCGATCAATCTGACCGGCGAAAAGACGGTCTTGAGGTTTATTAAAGCTGATAAAGTGATCAAGAAAAGTTTCTTTCAGATCGGCTTTTTCATCGTTGTCGGTGCGGATACCACTGTATATCAGGGTATTATGTGCCTCAGTGACTGACGCCACAACTAAACTGAAACCTTCCGCGCTTTTTATTTCATCGCCAATATTAAAGATGACTCTGGTAAGGGGAGCCTCCGCCTGCGCATATTGCCGCGTTTCACCGGTAGCCGGGAACAACACCGTCAGCATCCGCCCCTCGATACCCACCAGAGTACCTAAACCAAGGTCAGATTCAGTATCGCTGATCCAGCGTTGTCCCAAAGCAAAATTCATATCAAAGCACCATCATAAAATCGGGGCGCCATGGTACTAGTAAATCAATAAAACTGCATCTGCCATCCACTTTTATTTTAGCGTTAATCACTGTCATTGCTATGTCATGATGATGTCGCAAAGTATTGTTATAGCAAAATAGCTATTTAATTCAAGAATTGGCCGCCAACTGGCGCAGTTGCACTATTATTAGTTAAGTGCTTAGTTATTAGTTAAGTGCTTAGTTTAGTGACATGAAGCTGACAGCTACAAAAGGGCTTAAGAGTTAACTTTGTTTAGTTTGAAGGAGCTGCGTATGGCGCGAAAAAAAAGCAAAGAAAAAAAAATCTATGTATTAGACACCAATATTCTGCTGCATGAACCCTTCGCCTTCCTCAATTTTGAAGAACACGACGTTGTCATTCCGATGACAGTACTGGAAGAACTTGACCACATTAAAGACCGCAATAAAGACGTAAGCAGAGATGCCCGGGTGGCTATCCGGGCGCTGGAAGACGTGCTGCGTGATGCGTCTCCTGAACAAATGCTTCAGGGCGTGGCGTTACCCCGTCAAAATGAGCAGCTTGGAGGTGGGCACTTATTTATTATCAATGATCATCACATCAAAGATGAGATCCCCGGCTTGCCAGGTGGTGAAAACGACCACTTAATTATTAATACTGCTTTGTATCTGCAACGTGAAAAAAGCCCGGTGAAAGTCATCCTGGTAACAAAAGATATCAACATGCGCTTGAAAGCCAAAGGCGCCGGCTTAAAGCAGGTTGAAGACTACCGGACCGATCAGCTTATTGATGATGTGCGCTTTTTGTATAAGGGCTATTATAAATTTAGTGGCGAATTCTGGAGTCAGGTAGGCGAATGTCGTAGCGAAAACGAAGGGCGGGACACGGTTCATTACGTCAGCCGCAAAATATTGCCCACGGCCTACATCAATGAATATCTGATTGATGAAGCCGAAACCTTCGCCGGGCGTGTGCTGGCGATTAGTGAGCAAGAAATTAAAATTCTCGACTTTGGCTATGAGCGCTTGATGCATCGCCATGCTTGGGGGATCCACCCCAAAAACATATATCAGGCGATGGCAATGCAAGCGCTGCTGGATACCGAGATGGATTTGGTGATCCTGACAGGCCCTGCTGGCTGTGGCAAAACACTTATCGCACTGGCGGCCGCCCTTGAACTGGTGATCGAAAAGGGCCAGTATGAGAAGGTTATTGTTACCCGAAACACCCCGGAAATCGCGGAATCAATAGGTTTTTTACCGGGTACCGAAGAAGAAAAAATGGCACCGTGGCTTGCTGCGATCACTGACTCACTTGAAGTATTGCATAAAACCGATGAGCACCCTCATGCCAGTGTTAATTACATTATGGACAAGGCCAACATTCAGTTCAAATCGGTTAACTTTATGCGAGGCAGAAGTATTCAAAATGCGATTGTTATTCTGGATGAATGTCAGAATTTAAGCGCTGCCCAGCTTAAAACCATTATTACCCGTTGTGGTGAGGGTACCAAATTGATTTGCTCCGGCAACTTATCGCAAATTGACAGCAATTACCTGACCGCGGTGACCTCCGGTTTAACCTATATTGTGGAGCGCTTTAAAAATTTTGAAGGCAGTACCACCATTAATCTGAATGGCGTGGTTCGAAGTCGATTAGCATCTTTTGCTGAGGCGAATTTATAATCGCAAAATCAGCCCAATAATCACAAAATGTGGCGGTGGAAAAAAAGCCCCGCCACGGTTTGCATATCAATAGAAATAGTCTAGGATTTGCCAAACCAAAAAAAATAGCGCAATGCAAAGGAGTTGCATGTCTAGTCCAGCCTATGCTGTTTATCGCAGAACCGTCAGATTTTCTTTAGTGGTGATAGCGGCCCTCAGTTTCAGCGTGGCATTTGTCCAGTTTCTGTTGCAGTTTAATACCAACCTGCAGCAAAACCGGCAACAACTTGAAATGTTTGCTCAACAAATGGATGCGCAGATTGAGCCGGTTTTGCAGTTTTCTCAGGCGGTGAATGCCAGAGGCAAATTGGGTATGCAAATGGCCGTTACAGACAACACGCAATTACCTTTGTTATCTCTAACTACTCTCGATGTCATATTGCATGAGCTTTCCCATGCAAATCAGCCGGTGAATCCGGAGCTGCACATGTTGCTGCAGCTGCAACCTTATTTTGATATTGCCCCAGCCAGCATTACCCCACTGAAAAACATGTTTTATATCTCAGAGCAAGGCTTCGCTTATAATGGTCAATCGAAATGGTCTGACTATGTGATTGAGCACCTCGTTGAGTGGCTGCAGCGTTATCAGCGTTCTGAAAACGGTTATGACCGTAACCCGGTTTTTTACAAAGATTTTATCCTTGAACAAGCGGCCATGAGTGTACCTTTTTATGTCAATGAACGTAAAATTGGTCGCTTTGTTTTCGCATTGGAATTGGCGCCGTTGCTGGCGACCCTGGAAAAAAATAACCCTGATCGCTATTTTCTGTTGCTGGACCAGGCTGGCAATGTCATTGCCAGCTCAATGTTTATCAACGGTGATAACCTCGAACAGTACCAAATGCAAATCCAGCGACTGACTGGCATACCATGGTCACTGGCGCTGATTGATAAGCGTGGCTCGTTATTTTATGCAGGTATTACTCAATTTACTATAAACTGGCTTAGCTATGCCGCGGCATTGCTAGCACTGGCCTGGCTACTGGCAAGGCGTTATAAACGGAAAATAATGGGGCCATTGCAGCGCTTATCGACGCATATTGACAGGCTACAGCACGGGCAGGCCGGGGTACGACGCGTTCCGGAAGGCTGGCAGGATTTATTCGCAAGAGTCAGCCAGCTCAAAGCAGACGATAAGCCAGAAACTGATTGAGGACATAAACTTTTTGGCTCATTGACAGCTGACCCGGAGGCAGCGGCTCAGTGGCAGATGGGTCGACAACCAGATAAACCGTGCCCTGCAAGTTGACGGTTAGTTCACCTGGCCCTGCGGGCACTGCCAGCGCCAATAGCGTTCGTTCAGGTAAGTATAAAATAGCTAACGGCAAGTTTGGTATGCTGCTGCGAAGCAGGGTGGCAAGCAACACCGTTTTGCTGGCACTGTCACCCTGATGTTGCCGCAGTACCTGTAGCGGCGGAGCGAAAGTGACACCGTATTGTCGTTGCTCTGCCGGATGCTCTGGAATAAGCTGAACCCAGGTCAGCAAACTGGTTATCAGCTGCTGCTGATCAGCCACGCCAAGCTGCTCGACCACGGTTTGAGCTACACCGGCAATATCAGCCAGGCTTTGCTGAATTACTTCCGGGTGATCAACTGTGATTAACTGCCGATTGTCGGCAAGCAACAGTTGTTGATACCCCATACGCTTTAGATACTGCTGCTGATATTGCTGACTGAACTGCTGCAGCTTTTGTTGCAGTTGCTCTGTCTGGGCCATTGCAGCTTGTGACAATGGTGCCGCGGACGCATGGTGTAAGGTAAAGTGCTGCCAGTTGCCGCCCGGGCCCGGTGTCAACCAGTAAGGCCCCGCCTGACTAGCCTGAAGCTGCAGTTCCCGCCATAACTCTTGTTGCATCCTTTGTGGCACATAGGTCTGGACCATATTAGCATTATGCTGAAGGCGGCCAGGGTCGAGCGAAAACTGTAACCGAATATCCTGCTCCAGCGCCCGAAACTGGTAACGGAAAGTACGCAGATTATTATCCACACTCTGCTGCATACTCAAGGGTTGCGCTTGCAACAGCAATGGCAGCAGAAAACATAAATAGCTTTTTCGCAATTAGTCCCGCTTTTTTCGTCTGAAAAAAACTAAGCATAACCCCAACATCAACACCACGCCAGTGGAGCCCGCGGATACCTCAACGCTGCTGCTGGTCAGGATCCGATCGCGCTGATAATCTTCAAGGGCCAGCGCATCCAGCGCGCTGAGATCGTAACCTGATGCTTCCGCTAACAGATAGCCAGTATTAGCATCAAAGATCCGGATGGTTAGCAGGTAAAAATTCGTAGGGTAGTGGTGTTCCAAATCCGTTTCTATACCCAGCCAGTCGTTGCTACTCTGGTTAAATAATTCAAATACTGAACTGGTGTAATAAATTCGCTCACTGCCATAATCGGGGGTCAGGCTCAGTTCGGCGAAAACCTGGCGATACGCATAGTCGGTATCCACATCAAACTCTACATATAGGTGGTGAAAGTAACCGTTATAGTTGTCATCCTTGGCCAGGCTGATATCAATACTGTGAAACCATACATCAGACTGATAGCTCTGGTTAACGGCTGAACCTTGTGCTTTGTTTATTTGCATTGCAGCTTGCTGCGAACTTCTTACTTCATTGCTAATGCTGTCTGCCAGGCTTAGTAAGGGGACTAATAACAATAAACCGGCTGCTGTTTTCAGTAGGGTTTTCATAAGCAGATCTCCTTTATATTTGTTACTATTACAGCCTAATGCGCTGAATTTCAGCTGAACTTATGAGTAAAGGAAGAGTAAAGAGATGAAGTTGTCACGCCGGATTGACGTGCAGGCAGCAGGCCAGGCGATTGCCATACTCGCGGCGGCGATACCGGAACTTCCTAAAGGCCGGCTGAAAGACGCGATGAGTAAAGGCGCAGTGCAATTGCTGAGCAAGCCGGCAAAACGGCTGCGCAGATCCCAGTATGCGGTTAAAGCCGGCCAGGTGCTGCAACTGCACTATGACGCCGATATTCTCAGCCGCAGCTGCCAGCCCGCCAGGCTGATTGCCGACTACCGGGCCTATAGTATCTGGTTTAAACCCGCTGGGATGTTGTCACAGGGCAATGAATGGGGCGACCACCTAAGCTTGTTGCGATTTGCAGAACAACATTTTGGTAACCGGTCAGTTTTTTTGCTGCATCGACTCGATCGTGAAGCCAGTGGGTTAGTGCTGGTTGCCCATACCAAGGCCGCGGCGACCGCGTTTGGTAAACTGATTGCTGGCCACCAGCTGACTAAAACCTATCTTGTGCAGGTAAAGGGTCAGCTAAGTCCTGCCTTACTGGCCGAGGCAGAAATCAGTATGCCACTCGATGGCAAGGCCTGTTTAACCCGGTTTGTGCTGCGTTGTTTCGACGCTGAGACCGACACCAGTTGGTTAGAAATTGATTTAATCAGTGGGCGGAAACATCAAATCCGGCGCCATTTCGCAGCTGTCGACCATCCGGTGATGGGCGATCCACGATATGGTGAGGGTAACAAAAACCAAAGTGGTCTGGCGCTGCAGGCAAGTGCCATGGCCTTTACGTGCCCGTTGCAGCACCATCAGCGCAAGATCGCGCTTAGCAGCGAGTTACAACTCGCTGGTGTGTGTGGGCTCAGTCAGCAGCGCCCGGCTTAAGTTAGCGGGCAGAGCTTCATTGTTTAGGGTAAGTGTTAAGGTGCCCAGTTGCAGTGCATTTATCATATCCAGCCTGAGATTACTGCTTTGCCATTCACAGGGGCGGGGTTGCTTTGCAGTGAGTTCGAGTTGCCAGCTATGCGATGTGTCGTCTGCAACGCTTGCCAGTTTCCAGCTAAGCCAGAACGCTTCACGCAGCGCTGTCAGCTCATGAGCTTGCCAACGGGGCCCGAGTAACTGCGACACCTCAAGTTGTAACCGAACCAGGTGGCCTGCTGTTGCCAGCGCGGGTAACTCCTGTTGCAAGTCCGCTTCAAGCTGCCGGGCAAAACAGGCTGCTTCTCTGGGGCTTGACCGGTAGCCAAGCCATAACACATCACTATTGATACAGCAGCCACTAAGCTGCGAGATATTCAGGTTGCGCAATAAAGCCTGTAGCGGCTGGCGCAGGGCCTCCTCGCCCAGATCAAGTTTTAGTTGCTGACTGGCCGGTAGCGCTATAGCCAATAATTGTAAAGGTTGTTTACTGCGGCTGTCCTGTTGCAGCCGTTCACAAAACCGACTCCAGTTATGAGACAGCAAAAATGCCAATTGCACTGATTTAGTCTGGATATGGCGGTTTCGCTGACGCCAATACATCCAGCCACACCCAATAAGCAGTAACAGTAAACATGTAGTGGCCATTTGCCAGTACCAGAGTGTCTGGCGCAGACTCTGTTGCTGTAATAGCTGAGCCGCGTGGTTGTTGTGCTGAGTATTACTCTGTTTTAACTGATCTTTTAGTTCGGTAAGCTTTTCTGCGGTAGTGTTTGTTAGCTCGGCAAATTGTAGCTTATTGGCTTGTTGATTAAACAAATACGCTTGTTGCCAGTCCTGCTGATGCTCTGCCAATTGGGCCCGCAGGCTGTAATAGCGGGCTTGCAGGTAATTGGCTGCGCCCTCCATGCCGGGGCTAAGCTCAGCAATAACTTGCTCAGCTTGTGTAAAGTGTTCTTGTATCAGGGCTAACTCGGCTAATGCCAATGCACTTTCCTGTACATACGTCTGAGCGCCTATTTGCCGGAACTGTTGCAATGCCGCGTTGTAATATTGAGCCGCCTGCAAATTGTCGCCACGTAATCTGCTCGCACGGCCCAGACTTTGTTTAACGATGGCAGTACGCATTACATTATTAATTTGCTCACTGATGGCAAGCGCTTCCAGTAGGTATTGTTCGGCTTGAGTAATGCCTTCAGCGGATTCAAGGTAGCTTTCAGCGATGTAAACCAGGGTATAACTGTAACTGGATAAGTCATTAAGACGTTGATAAAGGCTGGCAGCATGCTGCATATGCTCCAATGCCAGAGTATGTTCGCCAATTTTGCGAAAGGCCATACCTAGCCGGAAGTGAATGGAGGCCAAGGCATTGCTATCATCCAGTGTGTCGGCAAGAACCAGTGCTTGCTTTAAGTGCTGATGCGCCTGGTTAAACTGATTATTCTGCAGTGCCAGCCTACCGAGCATAATCCGGGCGGCCAACTCTTTATGACGATCTTGCAGGCCGAGCGCTAAATTCAGGCTCTGGCTGGCAAAATGTTCTGCCTGAGCTAAGTCGCCCAGTTGGTTATGCGCCTGGGCAAAATTGGTCAGTACTTCACTGTATAATTGCCGCCCGGCAATATCTGTGCTGGTGCGCAAAAAGGTGTCTGCCTGCTGCAAATAACTGATGGCATGGCGGGTGTCACGAAATAAAATACCATAGACTTTGGCCCGAAGCAGTGCAACATGGGCACGCTGCTGATCACTGTCGGCTAATGCGTCAGCCTGCTCCAGGGCAGCAATGGCGGCATCTTTGTTGTTAGCGCTAAGGTACGCCTGCGCCAGCACCAGCCAGTCTGCATAACGCTGTTGCTGGTTGTTGGCCAGTTGTTCGGTAATGACCTGCTCGTAATTTTCTGACGCCAGCCGTAAGCGTTCAGCCAGCTCAGTTGCCGGGGCAACTGCACTGAATAACAGACTGCCAACGAACACTGAACACAGCAGTAATATACCGCAAATTCGCATATTTTAGGATTAACTCATTTTTTGCAGTCAGTGTAGCCCGAAAGCAGCGGCCAGGCTATAGCTGACGCAGCGAGCGACCTGCCAAAAATGCGGCAATGTTATCGCGCAGCTGCGCGGTCATTCTACGTCGTGCTTCAGGGGTTGCCCAGCCAATGTGAGGGGTAAGTAACAGGTTTGGCCTGGCATCTTGAAGCAGGATGTGGCTGGCGGCAGGGGGTTCGCTGCTCAGGACATCAAGACCCGCCGCCAGCCGGCCGGTTTTCAGCTCATTTAACAACGCCGCTTCGTCTATTAAGCCGCCGCGAGCCGTGTTGATAACCACGGCCCCATCTGGCAGCAGGGCCAGCGTTTCTCGGTTAAGGAGGTGCACGGTGTCATCGTTAAGGGGGCAATGTAACGACAGCACATCTGCCTGACGAAGTGCTTCTTCAAAGCGGACTCTGCCCTTTCGGCATTCCCGTGCACCAGCATGTTCGCTAATCAGCACCCGCATGCCAAACGCGGCGGCAAGCCTGGCGGTTGCCTGCCCCAGTGCGCCATAACCTAACACGACAAAACATTTGCCATCGAGTTCTGTCAGCGGGTGATTATGTAAGCAAAAGTGTGGGCTCTGACTCCACCCGCCTCTGGCCAGGGTTTGCTGATAATTGCTGATCTGGTTGGTTAGCCCCAGTAATAGCGCTATGGCATGCTGGGGCACTGTGGTATCGGCGTAGCCTCTGACATTACATACTGTTATGCCCTGTTGTGCGGCAGCACTTAGGTCAATATTGTTAACCCCGGTTGCAGCAACACAAATAAGCTTAAGCTTGGGTAACGCCTGCAATATACTCTGGTTTAAGACTACTTTGTTAACGATGGCGATATCTGTGTCTGCCAGACGTTCTGTCACTTGTTGCGGTGCCGTGCTGGCGAAGCATTGCAGCTGACACTCCGCTAACTGCAGCACACTTAAATCGGTATCGCCCATCGAGCCGGCATCCAGAAATACGATATGTGTCATGCAATCCTCTAGTCATTTGGTTATCATAGGGCCTGGTATGAGGGAGGGGTTATGTTTCCTGCAAAATTTCAGGCTGGGCTCTTTGCGTTTATTATGTCCGGTTTTATGGCGTTTCTGATGTCAGGCATTCTGACATTTATTAATCTGGGATGGTTTAGTGGTTTTGTCGGTGCCTGGATGCATGCTTACATGTATGCTCATGCCTGCGCATTTCCATTGGTCTTTTTATTTGCGCCATTAAGCCGGCAGCTTACCGCCTTACTGATAAAATCACCTGAGATCAGCGGTAACTGATATCTCTATACATGGGTGCCAGCAATGCCAGTAAGGCGTTCTGATCAGCTATACTGATTTGCTGACGTTGCATCACTTTTATTAAGCCTTCAACCAGCGCGTCATAATCTGCCAGAGTAATGTTAAAGCCAGTATGGCTTTCCTGCATGGTGCTGCCACTGTATTGACAAGGGCCGCCGCTCAGATCGCACAATTGCTCGGCCAGCATCGCCCTGAAGCGGCTTATATCTGTGTCGGAGAAATGGTGAACAATTCTGTCATCATGCTCAATTTCGAACAATAAACCATCAACAATGGCGTTAATACCTTGATCCGCCCCCAGCCGCTGATATAGCGCCGGCTGAGTCGGATTACTGCAGCCAAGCAACAGAAGCAGACAAACGCTCAATAATATACCTGTTTTTACCATGTTGCCTCCAGCGCCAGATAGTAACCTGTTTGCGAGCCCTGACCAGCAATATGGCCAAGATCGACATAAGCGCCGGTAACACTGACATTTTTATTAATAAACCAGGCAACAAAAATGTCGCGCCAGTGCTGTTCAGCTGCAAAAGCCAGTTTATCCGGCTTTTGCTTGTATTCAATGCCAACAGCCAGATTGTAGTTGAGCAGCACTGCGGCGGAACCTTCAAACACAAACTCATATTGGTTGTCACTGCTGCTGCCAAAACCGAGCAGGCCAGTCTGATTCGCTCTGGTTGCCCGGACAGTGCCGTTTAACAGCAGGTTTCGACCTGCTACCTGATGAAACAGCACCTTGCTGGCAGCCAGGTAAAAGTCGGTACCATTGGCACGGCGTGCCCCAACTGCGGCTGGCAGGGCAAAATCCAGGTTTCGTTTGTGCTGAATACCCACACTGATTTGCGGTATAGCGGTGTACAGTAATTCTCCGGCCAGGTGGTATTTTACTGAAAAAATATCCTGTGACAGACTGCCGCCAATAGATTCCAGCGCAAAGCGCTGACGGGCATAAGAAAACTCCCAGCTATTATCCAGATTTAAGGCAACACCGCCACTGATCAGGCTGAAATCGTTAACCGCCACCCTGCCGCCAAAAGCGGTTATTGCCCACTCGTCGCTGCTGGCGTAGCCGTTAATTACCGCCCAAGGCACTATGCCACCGCCGGCGTTACCCTCGATAGTCGTTACCCCGCCGGTACCAATAATTTTACTGCCAGCAACCGCAATTGCTGGCCAGCAGCACAGCACAAATACTAATAACCTGCAGCTCATTTGGTTACCTCTGCTACTGAGGTGGTAGTCGTCGCAAAGTGAGTAAGCCATCGGCTGAAATCGACAGTTGCCAGGGGTTTACTGAAAAAATACCCCTGTACGGTGTCGCAACCGGCATCGTGCAGAAAACTCAAACCTGCCTGGTTTTCCAGCCCTTCTGCAGTCACTTTGAAGCCCAGACCATGCGCCAGTTTAACGGTGGCATTCACAATCAAGGCGTCATTGGTATTGGTTTCAATATCCTTGACAAAGGCGCGGTCAATCTTAATTTCATTTACTGGCAGTTGTTTTAAATACGCCAGCGATGACTGGCCGGTGCCAAAGTCATCAATGGCCAGATTAATTGCCATCTCCTTTAACTTGTTTAAGTTAGCAATCACTTTGCTGGTATCCTGCATCACAGCACTTTCAGTCACTTCCAGCGCAAGTGCGGTCGCAGGTACCTGATATTGCTCAAGCAAGCTGCGTATTTGCTGCGGCAGGTTCTGATCCAGTAAATCAGCGGCTGAAAGATTCACGGCAACCCTGAGCGTCGGGTAATCCTGCTGCCAGCTCGCCAGCTGTTTAACAACAGTTTGCAGCATCCACTGAGTTATCAGACTGATATTGCCCGAATGCTCAGCGGTGGCAATAAATTCAACGGGGGAAATAAACCCCAAATGTGGGTGTTGCCAGCGGATTAATGCCTCAGCACTGTGGCACTGCCGCGATGCCAATTCCACTTTTGGCTGATACACCACGTATAACTGGCCACTCGATAACGCAGTGGGTAAATCGCGGATAATGGTAAGTTCCCGCTGATGGGTTTCGTCCTGACCACTTTGATAAAAAGCAATACCGCCACCAGATTGACTGGCGTTTTCCTGAGCTAAATCGACCCGACGCAATGCCTCACTGGCTGAGCCCTTGCCCGGTTGAAAGGGATAAATACCAATGGCAATTTTTAGATTAATTAATGATCCCTGGATATTGTACGCCGGCTGCAGAGAGTTATATAAATCGACTAACTGCTGCTCAGTCAGGATCTGCTCAAACAGCATCAAAAACTCATCGCCATTTAAACGGGCGCAAAAGGCAGGTGCAGGCTGATGGTGCCCTAAACGTTGCGCCAGCAGTTGCAGCAAAATATCGCCATTTGCCAGCCCCAACGTATCATTTATATGTTTAAACTGAATAATATTAAGTTGTAATAAGGTTCCCTGGCGGGTCTGTAAAATATCAGGCAGACGTTGCTCTACGGCATGGCGGTTTAATAGTCCGGTCAGGGCATCGTGTTCGGCTTGTCGGCGCAGTTGTAATTCCCGGGCAGCAATACTGTGCTGCATGCTGACCAGTGTGCTGGTCAATACACCGACCTCATCCTGACTGATCGCCGGTGGTTCGGTTGCCTTACCCTGGCCGATAGCCATAGCAAATGCACTTAACTGACTCAGCGGTTTGCTGATGCTGCGGGCAAACAAAAATGCGGCAATCAAACCGAGTAGCAAACCAAATGCAAAGATTTCGACCAATTGCTGGCGTAACTGCTGATAACTGGCCAACCAGCGATCATCGGCCATATGTAACAGGGCCCACAACCGCTGCTCGTCATCCAGGGCTTTACCCCGGGTAATAAAACTGAAGTCGGCAGCAAAATGCGTGGTATTGGCTGCCCGCATAATCTCTGTCAGTTTAGAGGATAACTGTTGTTGAGCGGGTTCTGGCAGTGTGCTGGTTAGGGTCTGATTGGCATCATCATCTAATTGAATAAAGCTGATTTCTAAACCGGTTATGCCTTTAATTTGTTCTGCCAGTGGTACATCGATTAAAAACCCCATTCCCACCCAGGCAATAACCACGGGGGCTCGCACTGGCACCATAACCATTTGGAAAGCCTGACCATCAATCAATAGTATTTCGGTTACGGCACTGCTGCCAAGAGTAACAGGGCGTAACTGCGCTATGTCCGTGGCATCTAAGCTGGCACTACTGGCTAGTAATTCACCCTGAGGGTCTAGTAACAAAGCAAGTTGCGCGTTAATTCGGCTGCCGTGGTTTTGCAGAACGGAGTCAATAGTGGCTTGTTCTGCAGTAGCAATTGCCTGGCGAAAACCAAAGTCGGCAGCCAGTAAGCGAACGCTGTTGCTAAGCTGGGCAGCACGGTTATCCAGTGCTTGCTGAAAAACCTTACTGGCAACCTCCAGCGACGATTCTGCCTGCTGGGTTGAACTGGCCCGCATCGACTTTAACGTCGCGTAACCGGTAACCAGCATCAGAGCACTGAGCAATATCACCAGTAAACTAATCCATTTGCTGCGCAGCGATTTAAACATAGCGAATTTACCTGGAGCCAAAGCCACGTTGTGGCGCTTGGGGTTTTTGCTGCGTCAGGTCAATAGCCAGAGCGACAGAAGCGGTTTGTTCCGGCATCACCACCTTTAAGGTGCTGGGTTGTTGCTCTGCCAGTTGCCATGGATGCCAGACATAGAGTTGATACTCGCCTGGCGCAATGTCTGGCCATTGCAACTGGCCTGCTTCGTTGCTCACTGCCACCAGATTACTTTCACTAATATAAAGATACGCCTGCATATAGTCATGAATATTGCATCCCAACGCGACAATGCCCGGTGTATCAAACGTAATGGGCTTTTCCGGTTTGTCAGCATATAACTTAATTTCAAATTGCTTGGCTGGCGAGAAGGAATAGACATGATGGCGGGTTTTATCCAGATTAGGAAATTCCACAATACTGCCTGCTGGCACTGCACTGACAAAGGGAACAAAGGTCAATTGCTGCTGCGCAACCTGGATCCGTTGTGGCGCAATTTGCGCGGTATTCTGCGAGCGTAACTCTACCACTGCGTCGGCCAGTGGCTGTTGCTGCTGGTTACTAATGCTAATCGTTAAACTGGCAGCGCTGAGCTGGCTACAGAATAGCGCCAAAGAGAAAGTAAATCCGCTGGCGATAAAAGCTAACTTCATAATACCCGCACGCTTTTTAAAGGTTGTGAATAACCATAGCAAGGTCTGGGCTTTGCGACAAATAGAATCGTCGTTAGCCATCGATATAGGTAAATTGAACATAAAATATCAACAACCGCCAACATATTTACTAACAATTTGTGGCTGGCTGGTTAAAGTGCAGCGGTGTTAGATTAGAGCAGAGTGAGGCAAAAGTGAGCAGGTTATGCAGTTAAGTGTTACCAATATCAGTAAAGACTATGGCGATATTGCCGCCGTTCGTGAAGTCAGCTTCCAAATTAACTCAGGTGATATTTTTGCCTTACTGGGACCTAATGGTGCGGGTAAGTCTTCCATTATCCGTATGTTGGTTGGCATGACCCGGCCCGATAGTGGCAGTATTCTGGTTAGCCATCAAAACGAGGTATATGACCATGTACCACGCCGCTTGCTAGGTTATTTACCGGAGGACCGTGGTTTATATCCAGACAAAAGCATAGAGAAGAACCTGTTATATCTGGCGCAATTGCATGGTCTGAGCAAACAGAAAGCCCTGCAGGAAATGGCGCACTGGCTGCAGGTATTCGACTTGACAGATCGTCGTGATGAAGAGTTAAAGCAGCTGTCCAAAGGTAATCAGCAAAAAGTACAACTAATAGCTGCTGTATTGCATCAGCCATCGCTGGTCATTCTGGATGAGCCTTTCTCTGGCCTTGATCCGATTAATCAGGAAAAGGTGGTGGGCTTTCTTAAAGCGTTAAAAGCCCGCGGGATGACTGTAATTTTAAGCGCGCACCAGATGGCAATGGTTGAAAAGCTGGCTGATCATATGTTGCTGATGGCCCGGGGGGCGGCGATTCTGGCTGGCACCCTGGCGGATATTCAGCAGCAGGCGGGGCCGCAGCGCCAAATTGCTATCAGCTGTAACGATCCCGTTGAGGTTGAGCAATTACAACAGTGGCTGCCAGGGCTGGCTATCGAAGGGCTAAGTGCTAACAGGTTTCTGTTGACTTTGAGGGCGGAGCAGAGCGTCTCTGCCACCTTAAAGCGGCTGGTCAACGAGTTAGAGCTAACCCAGGTAGAAATGCAAACCGCAGACTTGCATCAGTTATATTTAATGGCGATGGCGCAGCATCAGCAGAGGGAACCAGCATGATCTCAACACAAAGTGTCATTGTTGCTAAATGGGAGTTTTTGCGGTTTTTCAAATGGAAGCAACAGTTAATCTCTTACCTGCTGATGATGGCAGTCATGGCAGCCGTTGCCCTGTGGAGCTACTTTACCGATGAGGGCCGCCAGGTATACCGGATAGCCGTACCGGCAGAATTTAGTATCAACAATACCGAACAGTTTCAGTTTCAGCGGCCAACTATTGCCTTTGAAGCGCAACTGGCGCAGTTGCAAGCGGACGAGCGCTGGCATGGTGTCATTACGGTTAACACTACAGATACGGCAGCGCATAAGGTTGTATTACATACCCTTGCCGCCAAAAAATGGCAGCAACAACTTGAAACAGAACTCAGTAATTATTTTCGCCAGCAATATGCGACCGAGTTGCAGTTAACCCCGGCCCAACTTGAAATGCTGCAGCAACCGGTGAGTGTTGAGTACGCTTATCTGGATGAAAATTTTAAAGGCAAAGATACCCCGGAAAAGATGATCGCCCTTGGTGTGCTGATTTTGTTATTTATCGGCCTCAGCACTGCGTTTGGCCAGGTACTGCTCAGTATTACCGGCGAAAAACAACAACGGGTAACCGAACAACTCTTTGCCATTGTTACCCCACAGCAATGGATGGATGGCAAGGTGCTGGGCCATAGCTTAAGTGCAATGAAGGCAATGGTGACTTCGGCATTGGTTATGTTATTGGTGTTTATCGTCGTCAGCGTGGTGGTTAAAGATGATGGCATTAACCTTAGCTGGTTAAATTGGCAGGCACTGGCGTGGTTGGTGCCTTTTGCTTTACTGGGAGTATTGCTAAGCGCTTGTTTTATGGGTGCTATTGCCGCCTCAATTGACGATCCGAATACCAGTGGTAAAGGCGCGGTGATGATGATCACCTGGCTGCCAATGCTGTTTACCTACCTGGTGATTGACAGCCCGACCGGCGGCGCGATGACTTTTCTAAGCTGGCTGCCGTTGACCTCATTTGCCGCTATGCCGGTAAAAATGGCGATGGTTGACTTGCCCTGGTGGCAACCTGCGTTGTCGTTGCTGTTATTGGTGGCTGCAGTATGGTGGATGCGTCGGGTAGCCGGTCGGATCTTTCTGCGTGGCATGCAAATGTATGGTAAAGAGCCGAGCTGGGGCCAGATTGTCGGCTGGGCGCTGAGCAACAAGGCAGAGTGAGTGCGGTTGTCTGGTGTTTGGCCAGGCGGTCATTGAACCAATCGGAGCTATTTATGCCTAATGCGGCAGCAGGTCAGGTGGCCGGCTTTTTTCTTGTCGCGATGCTGCCTTCAGCTCACTGGCGGCGACAGTCCGGGTGTTTTGCTTTATCATAGCGCCAGGTTTTTGGGAGTGGTTATGTTTAATTCTTCTTTTCGTCAACAGGCTGCGGCCTGGCAGCAACAGTTCGCGCATCGTCAACGTGGCAACTTGCTGCAGCGCATACTGGCATGGTTAGTGCTGGGCATCATGCTGGTGGTGGCAGCTGCTATTTTGTTATTTATGCTGCTGCTAAGCTGGCTGGTGATCCCTATTGTTATTTATCGTTATCGCAAAAAAATGCGACGTTTTACAGAAGCGGCTCGTCAGCACGCTGAACAGCAACAACATCACGGTCAGCGTCATGATCACTCCGGCCCTGCAAGCCGTGACAGTCGGGTAATTGAGGGCGAGGTACTTAACAAAGATGAGCGCTAAGCACTGCTGAGGCGTGGCTGACCGCCCAGGAGCAACAAGCCACCCGCTTAATTAGGTGGCTGTACTGCTAATTTACTCTGAATATAATCGCTGTGGCGGATAAATAGCAAATCAGCAATTTTACGCAACATTGCTTCTTCGTGAGGGTCTAACTCTCCATCTGCAAAGACCACTTTCCACAATTGATCCAGTAAAGCCAGCCGGTCGGCATACGGCAAATCCTTTAACTTCGTGGTAAAACCGTGCAGACAGGTCGCATCACCCGCTTGCGCCAGCGCTGCAGCAAATACGGGTTCAGCTTTCTCAGCTGTTAGGTCAAACTCTTGCTGCAGATATTGCATAACAACATCATGTTCCTGTTGCTCTGAGCTGAAATCAGCATGAGACAATTGCAGCATCAGCACCACCGCAAGGTACTGCTGCTCAGTCAGTCCTGCCTCACGCCACTGGTTATGGGTGTTACCACTTCCTTGCCAGTCTGAATTCGATTTTTCCAGCAGATTTTTAAACAAATTAAACATAGATACTCCATGTTGACGGCATGCGCAGCTTGATTTGGTTAAGACGCAGCCCCATTCTGACAGTTCAACGCGTTTTGATTGTTAATGCAAGTGCAGGTTAAGGATACCAAAATTTGCCAACCCTGATCGTAATACTGCTTGGCGGCCTGATTATTGCCTTTGTACTGGGGCAGGAACCGTGGCGGCGCTACCAGCGCAAGAAAATACAGGCCAGGCCTTTTCCACAGCATTGGCGCGCAATACTTAAGCAACGTATGCCTTATTTTAGGGCGTTACCAGCGGATTTGCAGCTGCAACTTAAAAAGCATATTCAGGTTTTTATTGCCGAGAAAAAATTTATTGGTTGTGAAGACGTTACGGTGACTGATGAAATGCGGGTCACTATTGCTGCTCAGGCGTGTTTATTACTGTTAAACCGGCCCAATTACTATTACCCCAAATTGCGGCAAATTTTAATTTACCCGGCAGCGTTTATTGTCCGGGGGGCGTCGCCTGATGCGGCCGGGGTAGTGCGTGAGCAACGTCGGGTGCTCAGCGGCGAATCGTGGGGCCAGGGCAAAGTGGTACTAAGCTGGCAGGATGCCAGAGACGGTGCCGCCACGCCGGACGATGGTCGCAATGTGGTTATCCATGAATTTGCCCATCAGCTGGATCAGGAAAAAGGCCTTGCTACCGGCGCCCCGCTGCTTAGCCGCAGTAGCGATTATCAGCAGTGGTCAACGGTGATGCAGCAAGCATTTTCCCAATTACAACACGACACTGCCAGTGGCATTCGCGGTTTGCTGGATGGTTATGGTGCCACTAACCCGGCTGAATTCTTTGCGGTCATCTCTGAGGTGTTCTTCGAACAGCCAGAGCAATTACAGCAGCATTATCCAGCGTTATATCAGCAATTGAGCCAGTTTTACCGGCTTAACCCGCTAAGTTGGTACTGAAAAGTGATCTAAGGCCCGCTTTACGCCATACTCTTTTGCTTAACAAGCACACGTCTTAAGCAAAGGATGCCTTATGCGAAGTTGGATACTTGTCGCAGTATTTACCGCCGCACTTTCTACATTGGTACTGCCAGCAAAGGTCAGCGCGCAGCAAGTGACTGAAAACCAGCCCAGGCCAGCAGCGCCGGTAAGTGTCGTCATCCCAGAGCAACAAAATATCGGTCAGCAGCTTACTCTCAGTGGCACCCTTACCGCCCGCCAGCATGCCAGGTTATCGGCCCGCACCGATGGCTTGGTTGCCAGGGTTGTGGTTGACGCCGGCGATGAGGTCTCGGCAGGTCAGATATTACTGGAGCTGGATCCGGCATTGGCCAAGCAGCAACTACAGCAACTGCAAGCGGCCAGCAGGGTTACTGCCACTGAGCTGGCGGAAAGTGCCCGTCTGGTCAGTGAAGCTGAACAATTGTCTGCCAGCCAGTTATTTCCACAAACCGAGTTGGCACTGCGTAAGGCAAATCAGGCTCGTGCAGAAGCGCTGCATCAGCAGGCGCTGGCTGCGCTGGCCCGGCAACAGGAGGTACTGGCACGCCATACTCTGATTGCCCCATTTGCTGGTGTTATTGCCAGCAGGCAAACTGACGCCGGAGAATGGGTTAACCTGGGTACGCCAGTGTTAGAGCTGGTGGCACTGAGCCCGCTATATTTAGACGTGCAAATGCCACAGGAATACTTTCAAACCCTGACCAATTTGCAGCAAATAAAGGTGCGCAGCGATATGCGGCCTGAACAGGAACTTAGTGCTGATATCGTCGCCAGAGTACCGGTAATTGATGCCGATGCCCGCAGTTTTCTGGTGCGGCTACAGCTACAGCAACCCGAGGCAGACTGGCAACTGTTGCCAGGCACATCGGCCAGCGCCACCTTTAATATGGCCAGCCAGGGCAGCAGTAATGTCATTGTGCCCGCTGATGCCGTGCTGCGCCATCCCGATGGCAGCTTTAGTGTGTTTGTCGTAAAGGACAATACCGCTTACCGCCGCTTGGTGAAGCTGGGCCGGCGCAGTGGCGAGGGTATTGAAGTTAGTAATGGCCTGGCTACCGGCGAGCCGGTGGTGATCCGGGGCAATGAGAGCTTACGCGACGGCCAGCAGGTCAGCATTGTTCCAACCCAATAACAGCAACCAAAGCAATAATAGCGCCTGGCGCAACACTCACCTTCAGCAGGTAAAGTAAGGAGCAACTATGCTGGCAGCAGGTATTCGTCACGGCACTATTCTGGCCGTAGTGGTTCTGATCATAGCGGTGCTGGGAATTGCCGCCGCCATGCGGATACCGGTGCAAATGATCCCTGATCTGGAAGTACGAACCATTAGTGTGGTGACCGGCTGGCCGGGTGCGACGCCGCAGGATGTCGAAAAAGAAATTCTGATCGAACAAGAGCGCTACCTGCGCAATCTGCCCAACCTGAAACGGATGATTTCGCAGGCTGAAACCGGCTCAGCTACCATTGAACTGGAGTTTCCGTTTGGGGTGGATATTAACGAAGCGCTGATCCGGGTTAGTAATGCGCTAAGTCAGGTTAATGCTTATCCGGAAAATGTAGACCAGCCGCGGCTGTTTAGCAGCTCGTTTTCCAGCAATGCTTTTATGTACTTTAGGCTAATGCCGCTGCCCGGTAATCCGCTGGGGCTGGATATGGATATGGTGCGGGACTACGCCGAAGATTACGTGCGTCCAAGGATGGAGCGGGTAGCCGGTGTGTCTGAAATAGGGGTAAGCGGCGGCGCGGCGCGTCAGGTGCAAATTCTGGTTGATCCGGCGCGCCTCGCGCAGCGCGGTGTCAGCATGACTGACGTACGCCAGGCTATTCGTAATCGCAATACCGATGCCTCAGCCGGTGATATTGACAGCGGAAAACGCCGCTATTTGCTTCGAATGGTCGGCCGGTTCGGAGATTTGAGCGAGCTGGAAAACCTTATTATTTTGCAGCGCGGGGACAGTCAGGTGGTGCTAAAAGACATTGCCGAAATAAAACTGGACCACTTTGAAGTAAGGGATTTATCGTTTTCAGACGGTGAACGTACCCTTAGTTTGTCGGTTAGGCGGGAAAGTGGCTCCAATGTTATCGATATTAAAAATGCGATGCTGCCGGAAGTTGAACGGATTAATCAGGATATGCTGGCTGCCAACGGCTTGCAGCTAAAACTGGTTAGTGATGACGTACGCTATGTGCAAAGCTCTATTCGTAATGTCTGGACCAACCTTGGCCTGGGCGCACTGCTGGCTACCCTGGTGATGTATTTATTTTTGCGATCAAAGCGCGCCACCCTGGTGGCCGTGATCGGGGTACCAATTTGTACCATTGCTGCGTTTTTAGGCTTATTGCTGTTTAATCGCACCATTAACGTTATTTCATTGGCAGGTATCGCTTTTGCCATCGGTATGACGGTCGATAACACCATAGTGGTGCTGGAAAGCATTGAACAAGCCAGGCGTAGTGGCAAGAAAAAGCTGGAAGCGGCCATTAGCGGGGTGCAGGAAGTCTGGCCGGCCGTGCTGGCCTCCACCATGACCACGGTGCTGGTGTTTGCACCTATTTTATTTGTGGAGCAGGAAGCGGGCCAGCTGTATTCCGATATTGCCATTGCAATTGCCTCGGCCATTATTGCCTCAATGCTGGTAGCAGTTTTTGTGGTACCTGCCGCTATTGCCCGATTAGGTTTTGGATCGGGCACGGCGTTAGCGGGGCAGCAAAACGCGCAAGACCAGAGCCAGAGCAGCACGTTATTACGGAGCATTGGCAAGCTTATCAGCAGCACTCATAGCCGGGCACTAACCCTAGTGGTGACGTTAATGTTAACGGTAGGCGCAGGCTGGATATTATTGCCACCGGCCGAGTATCTGCCAGAAGGGGAAGAGCCGAAGGCCTTTTCGCAGATGATTGCACCACCCGGTTATAACTTATCTGAAATGACCCTGATCGCTGAAGAAATCAGAGACATTCTGAATGCGGCGGTCAATGCCGACCCACAGCTATTCGTACAGGGCGAAGCGGTGATACCGTCACTACAATATTACTCGCTTAGCGTGTCGGTCGGGCGAATTTGGGTGTTAAGTGAGCCTACCCGGGATGAGGATATCGACGCCATGATGAATGGCTTAACCACGCTGTTCCGCCAGTATCCGGGGATGCGCGCGTTCTCCGCCCGCGGCTCAATTATTTCCAGTAATGACGGCGGTACCCGGGCGGTAGCGCTGGATATTTCCGGGCCTGACCTGGCTAATTTGTACCGCACCGCGGAAGCGGCGTATCTGGCCGCCGGCGAGGTGTTCGACAACCCACAGCTTAATTCTGATCCTTCGTCGTTATCACTTGACCAACCGCTTATTGAGATCCGGCCGCGCTGGAACAGGTTGGCCGAGCTTGGCTTTGACGCTAATGATTTCGGCTTTGCGGTGGCGGCGCTCAGTGATGGGGCCTTCGTAGATGAATTTTTTATGCTGGATGACAAAGTCGATATTTTCCTGTTCAGCGGCGCTGGCACCAAGCAGTCGTTACAACAACTGGCGCAGGCTCCGGTATTAACGCCGCAGGGTGCTGTTTTGCCGTTAAATGCATTGGCCGATTTGGTTGAAGTAGCCGACAGCGCCAGCTTACGGCGGGTAGATGGCAGGCGCACGGTTACCTTGTATATTATTCCGCCCAGAGACGTCGCACTGGAAACGGCGGTTGCACGGGTGCAGGACGAGCTGGTGCCGCAGCTACAGCGCGCTGGCGACATTGCCTCTGGGGTGAACCTGAGTATTTCCGGCGCTGCCGATCAATTAGATGCCACTAAGGCAGCGCTGGGCGGTAACTTTGCCATCGCCCTGTTGCTGATTTATTTATTACTGGTGGCAATATTCACTCACTGGGGCTATCCGTTATTTATTCTGGCAACAGTGCCGCTGGGGCTGGCGGGCGGCTTAGTGGGTTTGGCGGTAATTAATGGCCTGGGCGATCTGCTGAACATGCTGGGTCTGCCCGGGATCACTCAGCCGTTTGATATGATTACCATGCTGGGCTTTTTAATTTTGCTGGGCACCGTGGTTAACAATCCGATTTTGATTGTGGATCAAAGCCGCAAGAATTTGCAGCAGGCAGATTGCAATGTTATTGAAGCGGTTAGTGCGGCAGTGGCTGTCAGGCTGCGGCCGATTTTAATGTCCACCACCACCACTATTTTCGGTCTGGCGCCGCTGGTATTTATTCCAGGCGCGGGCACCGAGCTGTATCGGGGGGTGGGTATTATCGTGTTAACCGGCTTAGTGTGCTCGACCATAATTGCCCTGACGTTTTTACCGGCGTTACTGGTTACGGTAATGCAATGGCAGCAACGCCGGCGCGCGAATACCTAACTAAACAATAAAACAATGCTTAGGACATAAAGAAATGTTTAATCAGCATGGCGCCCAGCATTATGGCCATCAATGGGTAAATCCAGCGCGAGTATTTGCTTAAATCCTGCTCTTCGGTTTTTTTGCCGAACTTTTCCAGTAAGGTAACCAGTACAAACAGGCTGATAAATAATATAACCAGAATGGTCAGTAAGTTACCCATAATCATTTATCCTCGGTTGCGGGTTCTGTAAGCGCAGAAGCTTACCATTGGCAATCAATATTGGCTAATACCCGTTGCAACTTGCTAGAGTAGCCATAACTTTCAGACATGAGTACAACAATGGCGCAACCCGAACTGGACAGTGGTTACTATCTGCAGCATTTCAACGAGCTGTTGCAATTTGTCACTGTGCATTATCAGCCAGTGTTAACTGCAGCTAGCCAGAGCTATATCCACGATTTTGCAGCCCTGAGCGAAAGCAGTCAGCAATTGCTGGTGCGGATGCTTAACCGCAAAGGCCTGGTGTTTAGTGATACGGAACTGCAATACGCTGAAGTAGGCCCCACTGGCCCGGTACTTGACGAGCTGACTGCAGCCGGCTTTGTCGCGCCGCTAACTGCAGACGATGTGGCCGACTTCTGGTTGCGGCTGACCAAAGACACCTTGTGGCAATTAGTGCAACTGGCCAAAAGCCAGTTTGCAGCGGCAGATTGGAAAGCGCTGGTGGCTGATTTAGCCATTAAAAAAAGCCAGACTAAGCCGCTATTACTGGGCGCGGCGTTAAAACTGCCAGTTAACTGGCTGGCATTGATTGGGAAATTACCGCAACGTTATGTCGCGCTAAAGCGCCAGGATGCCCTGAACTATTTGTACTTTTTATATTTCGGCCGAATCGAGGCTAATTTATCGGTATTTACTCTGCGTGATTTAGGGATCCGGCAAAGTGGTCAGTTTAAGCAACAGTTTCAGCCACGCTTTACCGAAGCGAGTCAGGCGCAGCTGGCGTATCAGCTGGCCAAAGCCAGGCCGGCAATAGCAGAGCTTAGCAAGCAGTTAAAAAAGCATCCCGAGATCGCAAAAACTGCACTGCAGGAATGGTTTGACGAAGTAAATGCCTGGCCTGCTGCTGAAAACGGCGATACAGATGAAGCCTTGCAGTTAAAGCGCAGCGAGCTGTGTTATCAGCTGGGTAAACTGGCCGAGCAGGCAAAGTTACCTGCACTGGCTACTAGTTTTTACCAGCTAAGTAATGGCTTTCCGGCCAGTGAGCGGCGGGTACGCTTACTGATGCAACAGCAGCAAACCTACGAAGCGCAAGCACTGCTGCAGCAATTACTGGCCGATCCCAGCTGTGATGAAGAATGGCTGTTTGCCGATGATTTTTACCGGCGCAAATTTAACCCCGATGGTGGGGTACAGCGCAGCCGCTTAACTGAATTGCTGCACAATGCGCCACTGATCGGTATCGATGAGCTGTATTTAGGCAAAGCCGAGCAGGGCTTAATGGCCCATTATACGGCGCAAGGCTACCGGGTATTTCATGGTGAGAATAACCTGTGGCTGGCGTTATTTGGTCTGTGGTTCTGGCACGAGCTGTTTGAGCATCAGGACAGTGCGCTGCATAACCCGTTTGAGCGCCGGCCCCGTAACTTAGCCAGCGGCGGCTTTTATCAGCAGTTTAAAACCGACATAGAGCACAAGCTTAGCCAGCTGGCCGCACCGGGCGCTGCCAGTCAGTTGCTGGCAGCCTTAACCAGCCATTACGGCAAAGCCAATAGCCTGTTTTACTGGCACAGCGACTTAGCCGAGCAGCTATTACCGTTAATCAGTTACAGTGGCACCGCAAAAGATGGCACAAGTAGCTTGGCCCCCATACTACGCGCCATGGCGCAGGATTTTAAACGCCAGCGCAGTGGTTACCCCGATTTACTGTTGATTAAGGATCAGCAGCTGGAATTTATTGAAGTAAAAGCGCCCGGCGATAAAATTCAGCGCCATCAGCTGGCCAGGCTTTTAGCCTTGCAGCAGGCCGGTTTTAATGCCCGCATTGAAAAGCTGCAGTGGATTATCGACCCTAATCGCATTTACGTGGTGCTGGATGTCGAAACCACCGGCGGTAAAGCCGGCAACGATAGAGTCATAGAAATAGGCGCAGTAAAAGTGCAGGCCGGTGAGGTGCTGGATACTTTCAGTACCTTAATCAACCCACAGCGCTATATCCCGTCTTTTATTACCCGCTTAACCGGGATCAACAGCGCCATGGTAAACGATGCGCCAACTTTTGCCGACATTGCGCCTAAGCTCAGTGAATTCTTAAAAGGCGCAGTATTTGTCGCCCATAACGTTAAATTCGATTACGGCTTTATCCGAGCTGAATTTACCCGGCTACAAATGCCGTTTGATATGCCGCAGCTATGCACGGTAGTCAATATGCGCCGCTATTACCCAGGCCTGCAATCTTACAGCCTGGGCAAGCTGTGCGAAGAATTCGATATAAACCTAACCAACCACCATCGCGCACTGGACGATGCCACCGCCACAGTAGAGCTACTTAAAATGATAAATGCCAGACGTTAAAATTAGCGCTGCTTATTTTCTCTTGCAATGATGCAAAATGATAACTAATATTCACTCTTATTTAACAATTTATTTCAGGGACGAATAATGGCCATAGAAATCTGCATTACTACCAATCCGGTTACCAGAGAGTTTATTCCTTGTCCGGCTGGTCATACTTTAGATGAACAGTCAGTATCTACCGCACCTTTGCTACCCGCTGGCACGCCCTATATCACCAAATCTGATAACGCTGCGGTTAATGACTCAGGCGCTTTACATTTTCTGGAAATGTTAAAGCAAATGCCTGCTAGCGATCGCAGGAATATTGCCCGCTTAAATAAAGATTTTGGTACTGAAGTGGTTGATGCCCTGGCTGAGTTTTATAAGTTGCAGCTGAAACCTGCGTTATTATCGGCCAATAATTTTGTGAAAACGCCGGCAGGTAAACTGCTTCTTCAGGAAACGCCTGCAGCAGCAGGGGCTTTGCTCACTACTTTTGAGAAGCGCTTAAAAGGTTTTTCAGGAAAGATAGTTAGCTATCAGGTTGCGTTAGAGCAATATCGTGCGGCTTACCTAAATAAAGCATCCGCTGCAGAACGTAAAGTACTAGCAAAACAAGTGAGCAACGCGCAAGCCAATGTTAACCGTCACTTTCAGGGAGAAATAAAGCGGATACTTGCGATGAATAAAGCGAAAAGCAGTAGTCGCGGAACTGTTTGGAACAACCCAAAGCGGGCTATGGGATTAGCACGCGGAAGTAAAACCGGAGAGGCTATTAAGCTGCAGGGCAGTCATAATTTTAAACGGGTACAGCAATTTCAGCGTGTTGCGCATCAAGTGGGTTCTAAGCTAATAGCACTTGATGCAGGAATACGAGCTTTGCATGTCTATAATGTGAAGCAAGATGGTGGCGAGTGGCAAAAAGAGCTGGCGAGAGAAATGACAGGGTTAGGAGCCGGAGTCATTGCTGGCTCTGTCATTGGCAGTGAGATTAC
Organism: Arsukibacterium sp.; assembly: GCF_041616895.1. Taxonomy (GTDB): domain Bacteria; phylum Pseudomonadota; class Gammaproteobacteria; order Enterobacterales; family Alteromonadaceae; genus Alishewanella. The sequence goes on along the minus strand of NZ_JBFJPY010000009.1, from coordinate 957 downwards.
AGCAGCGCTCTCTATTCTATTAATTGCTACGCCTTATGGCTGGGTAATAGCGATTGTTGGAGGCTTGGTTGCAGGTATAGCTTCTGCAAAACTTTTTGATGCTGGCGGCAAACAGTTTTCGGACTATTTGTGGCAACAAAATTCTTTGAGCGGTGCGCATTAATGCCTGCAACTTTTCTTGATGTTTTAACGTTGTCTTTTGGGTTTTGTGTACTTAATTGGTTTGCAGCGACCATTTTTTTTATAAGATTGTCAGTTAATTACATAGATATCGAGTTAGAGCGTAAAGGAGTTGGCAAGCCTGAATGGGATGGAATTGGTATCAGGGTTGGTGTTTATGCATTAGCAATTTTATCGAAGTGGTTTGCTAAGACGCCTATGGTTGCAGGTCCAGAAATTAGAATTATTGCTCGTAAGAGAGATTATTATCTCGCTCTATGGTTTCAATTATCTTTAGTTTTAGCGATTGTTTCGGCTATAGCGCTATATCCGTTTATTCCAAACTAATGCCGCGCCACACCTTACGATTTAACTTTGACTGTGGCTGAATGGACAGAGGTAAAAAAGTATTAAGTATTAGGGTCATATCAAAATTAAGCTGGGGGAGCGGCGCGACAGGACCACGCTAAGGCAGTGGCAGAGCTTAACCCTAATAGCAATGCTATTAGGGTCTAGTCAACGTATTGCCGCTTATTTTTTTGGCATTAATTCAAGCAAGGCATGTACGCTTGCTTCAACACCTGATTTTATTGAAGGTTCAGGTGAAATTTTAAATTGAGGGCTATGGTGGCTTGGGACCGGTGCGCCGCCTGCTTTTGCTCGTGCAAAGTCTTCAGCAGGCGTGCCGCCTACTGAGAAATACACACTGGGAATATATGGGTCTGTGGTAAAGAAACCAAAATCTTCAGCGCCCATACCCGATTCTGCTGGTGGAATTAACGCGTTCTCGCCCATTTT
>NZ_JBFJPY010000008.1:0-53715 GCF_041616895.1 Arsukibacterium sp. | reverse complement strand
GGCCTGGCGAAAGGCCAGATAATCCACGATGATATTGCGCCGCTGATTAAATACTACCAGCAGCAAGACTGGCTTGAAGTAACAGAGTTGGGGCGCTCAGTTGAGCAGCGGCCGGTGTATCTGTTTAAAATTGGCCAGGGCGAGCGCAAAGTGCTGGCCTGGTCACAAATGCATGGTGACGAACCGACTGCCACGGCGGCGATTTTTGATTTACTGGCGGTACTGGAAGCGCAGCAGCAGGCGCCAGCTGATGAAGACAATAGCCTGACGGACTGGCAGCAACACATTACTTTATATTTAATTCCGATGCTAAACCCTGATGGTGCCGAGCGTAACAGCCGCTTTAATGCGCTGGGGATTGATGTGAATCGCGACGCGGTGGCGCTGCAAACACCCGAAGGGCAGATGCTGATGCAGACGGCGAAAGACATTAAGCCTCACTATGGCTTTAACCTGCATGATCAGAACCGCTATCACGCTGCCGGAGACAATAAAAAACCAGCAACGATTTCATTGCTGGCGCCGGCCTACAACGCCGCGCGGGAAATAAATGCCAGCCGCCATGCCGCCATGCAGCTTATCAGTGCGGTAAAGCCGCTGCTCGATAAAGCGATACCGCAGCAGCTGGGCCGCTACGATGACGAATACTCAGTGCGATCTTTCGGCGATACCTTTTCTAAAATGGGCATTAGCACCGTTTTGGTGGAGGCGGGCGGTAACTATAATGACCCGTTTCGGCAGCAAGCCCGCCAGCTTAATGTGCAACTGTACTTACGCTGGCTGGAACTCATTAGCGCCCATAGCTACCGCGACTATGATTTAAGCGGTTACAACAGCATTCCAATGAACAACAGTGGCGGCATGAAAGATTTAATTATTAATCAGGTTAGTTTGCCACAGGCAAATGGCAGTGGTGTGCTGGCCCAAGTCGATTTAGTCTTTAACGCTGGTGGTAACGGACGTGGTCAGGTGGTGCTGGATGAAATAGGCGACGCCAGCATTTATGGTGCGTATTACAGCGTAGATGCCAGCGGCATGCAGTACAGCGCCGGAAAAGCCTACCCATTAACTAAACCGCTAAGCTTGAGCCGCGAGCGTTATATTCAGTTACTGGCACAGGGTTACAGCCACTTTAGTGGCAAGTCAGATTTGCTAACGAATAACTCCGGGCTGCCGGTGGCGATAAATCCGTCAGGCGTGAAAAGTCGCTGGCCGCAGCGCCGCTCCTCTACCACGTTTTTGCTGAGTAAAGATAATAAGGTTGAGCTTGCGGTGATAAATGGCCGGGTGATTAGGCTGGCAGATGCCAGCCTGTTAGATGCATTTGCTGGCAATTAGCGTTATTTTCTGCCATTAAGGCGCTGTTGCCAGCTAAGTAGCGCTGCCAGCAGTTTACGCACGTTAGCCTGAATTTTGTCATCAGTTAAATCGCCATCAGTGTCAAAAGCACCGCTGAAAGCGTTGGCAAATACTTCAGGCTGATTAAGCGGATGCAGGTTTAAATACACACATACCTGGCGTAAATGATACTGAGATCGAGATGAGCCCATACCGGCTGCCGAACCCATAATGGCTACCGGTTTACCACTTAATAAATGATTGTCGGGCTCACGCGAAGCCCAGTCCAGTGCATTTTTCAGTGCCGGCGCCAGCGAATAGTTATATTCGGGGCAGGCCAGCAATAAGGCGTCGGCCTCAGCCAGTTGCTGGCATAAAGTTGCTACCGCCGCTGGTTTAGCCCCGAGGTCGGCATTATAAAAAGGCACCTCCATTAAATCCGCCAGGTGGATTTTCATGCCATCAGGGCAATTGGCCATAGCATAGCGCACCAGTCCGCGGTTAGTTGATTTTGCTCGCAGGCTGCCGCAAATGGCTAAAACATTAATACTCATCTAAACTCCTTCTTTATTAAAGCCGGCTTTCAGTGCTGATGTTCAGTGTAGCCTATCCGGGAAAGTTAGAATGATTTTACGGATACAGTAAATACGGCTGGCGCTGCGCGGCAAACGCCTGCAGTGCCGGTTGCCAGCTGGCCCGGATTTGTTGCTCGCTCAGCCCCTGTTCAATTTGCTGGCGAAGAGTGTCACCACCAGCCAGTTTATCCATAAAGCCGGGCGAGCTGAAAAACGTCTCGTTATGCTCTGTAAATAGCTGCTGCCAGTTAATTAAGTAGCTTAAATCTAAGCCACCTGCTGTTACCTGGCGCAAATCCTGACCCTGGCTTGGGGTGTCTTTGAGTGGCGGGTTCATTGCCGCGCCGGGCGTCGCCACCGGGGTAAATTTAAACTCACCTAAACTAAATTTATCATAGCCAATAGCCTGAAACGGAAACGGAGTACCGCGGCCAATACTTAATGGCGTCGCCTCAAAAAAGCCCAGCGACGGATACAGCGCGATGGCCTGATCATTCGGTAAGTTAGGGCTGGGCGGTACCGGCAGGCTGTAACCCATATCGCGCTGGTAATTCGCTACCGGGACCACTGTCAGCTCAAGTTTATCGGCGTCTTTTATCCAGCGCTCGCCTTTAATCATTAGTGCCAGCTCGGCCACAGTCATGCCGTGCAGCAACGGGATCGGATGCATACCGACAAAGGACTGATAGGCTAAATCGAGCACCGGCCCATCCAGATAGCGGCCGTTGGGGTTAGGGCGGTCGAGTACCAGCATTGCCACATTATGTTCAGCCGCTGCCTGCAGCAGATAGTGCATTGAGCTGATATAGGTGTAATAGCGAACGCCGACATCCTGAATATCGAAAATAACGATGTCCAGTGCCTGCATTTGCGCCGCGCTGGGTGCCTTGTTGGCGCCGTACAGCGATAACAGCGGAATACCGGTTTTGCTGTCGGTACCCGAGCTGACTTTAGCGCCAGCATCATGATCGCCTCGAAAGCCATGCTCTGGCGCAAATATACTGACAATGTTCACCTGATTTGCCAGCAATACATCAACCAGATGCTGCTGGCCTATCCGCGAGGTTTGATTAACCAGTAAACCCACTCTTTTGTCTTTCAGCAGCGGCAAATAAGCTGCCAGTTGCTCTGCACCAGATGTGACAGGGCTTGCTGCAGTTGACGGTTGCTGACTGCGGCTGTCGCCACAGGCGGCTAAACAAATAAGCAGCAGTATAGTTAACCAGCGTTTCATGCTTTTGCCTCCAGCGCTTTACCAACAAAGCCCTGGCTTTTGGCCAGGGCCTGCTGACAGCTGGCCAGATCATCACCGGTTAAAATAAGTAAAATGGCCAGCTTAGCGTTCATATCGGCTTGCTGCAGGGCTGCGCTGGCGGTAACACTGTTGCAGTCGGTCGCCTGCATCACAATACGGACCGCCCGCGCCTGCAGTTTTTCATTACTGGCGTGCAGGTCGACCATCAGATTTTGATAAACCTTACCGCTGCGTACCATGGCTGCGGTGCTTAACATATTAAGCAGCATTTTCTGGGCGGTGCCGGCTTTCATCCGGGTAGAGCCAGTGAGAACTTCCGGGCCTACTTCAGCACAAATTGCAATGTCGGCTGCCTGCAGTATTGAGCCTGTGCTATTGCAGCTGATGGCAACGGTAGTGGCGCCCAGTTTGCGGCCATAAGCCAGACCACCCAGCACATAGGGCGTGCGGCCGCTCGCCGCAATGCCGACCAGCACATCGTTTGGGCCGAAATTAATGGCGCTTAGCTCTTCTACTGCCAGTTCCTGGCTGTCTTCGGCGCCTTCCACTGCCCTCTGGATGGCGGTTGTGCCACCGGCAATTAAGCCAATAACCTGATTAGCCGGCACACTGAAAGTAGGCGGACACTCGGCGGCGTCTAAAATACCCAGCCGGCCACTGGTACCGGCGCCCAGATAAATTAGCCGGCCGCCACTGGCAAACGCCGTAACTATGGCATCAACGGCCTGTGCTACGGCCGGTAACGCCGTCACTAAGGCCGGTGCAACTGTATGATCAGCCTGGTTAATTAGCCGGACAATCGCCAAACTGTCGAGGGTATCTAAATCAGTTGATGCCGGATTGCGAGCTTCGGTGCTCATACTGGCCAGTTGTTGCAGCAATTCAGTTTGACTCATCAGCCACTCACTTGGTTAAAGTTAACGAAAACATTATATGCCTGCGCTGTCCGAATTTTTGTTTAGCCTCGCAGCGCCTGTTAAATGCGCCAGTTGCCGAGCGGCTAATATCATGCCTCCGTCCAGTGCATCGCCGCGAGCGGGTTGCAACAAGCTGCTGATCTCAGGGCTCAGCAGCGGCTGACTGCTGGCCGCCAGGCCACCTAGCAATACTACTGGCAACGGGCGTTCGCCACGGCAGCAGTAAATAAGTTCAGCAATGGCAGTGGCGTGCTGGTGCAGCAGTTGCTGCGCCAGTGGGCAATGCTGATGAGCAAACACCAACGGCGCCAACGCTGCAAAATCACTGGCCCCGGCTTGTTTAAGCCAGGGCAATACCGTTTGGATATCGTTGCCGCACTGTGCAGCCAGGGCTTGAGTTAACGGGCTGGACACCCCGTCGTCGCTATCCAGTTGCCATAACAACTGGCGCACGGCCAGCTTGCCCAGCCAGGCGCCGCCGCCTTCATCACCAATGTTAAAGCCCCAGCCACCGGTTTGCTGTTCGGTGCCGTCTGCGGTTAAGCGCATGGCCACCGAGCCGGTACCCAGCGCGACCATAACAACCGGTTCGCCATTGTTGGCGCCGTAGAGCGAGGTGCGGGCGTCAGTAGTCAGTTGCCAGGCGGCGAAATCAAGTTGCAGTTGCTGGCAAAACGCGCGGTAAAGTTGCGGATTACCGGCACCGGCCAAACCAATACAGGCCATAACCTGGGCCAGATTGATGTCTGCTTGCTGACACAACTGCAAACTGAGTTGACGAACCGTGGCGACAGCCAGTTCCAGATCATTTGATAGCTGAGCCGGCCCGCCGGCAGCCTGCCATTGCTTACCGCTGATTGTATGTTGCAGTCTGGCAAGGGTTTTACTGCCGCCACCATCTACCGCCAGTAAATACATTTAATGCTCCACTCTATTTGCTGTTGCCAGACTGGCCGCATGCTGTGGTCTACCTGCCATACATACCAGCCAGGCAATCAGGGTGCCCAGACACAATTGCCAGGTGAAGCCAAGATCCCAACTGGCCAGGGTCGGACTAATTAACTGCAACAAATAAGGCTGCAGCAATAATGTGACACAAAAACCAGCCAAAAGCGCGGCAGTCACGCTGCTGCTGTTGCCCCGCTTACTGAATAGCGCGGTAAAAAATACGCCCAGCAAGCCGCTATAAGAAAACACCATGACACTGAGGGCAAAGGCCAGCAGTGGCATATCAGAATATTGTTGCCAGTAAAAACACAGCACCGCCATCGAGGATAACGCTACCGCCGTAAGCAGCATCGCCCATTGACCGGCGCGCACGTAATGCCGCTCGTTGGTTTCCACCTTGCGCCGTTCGCGCCAGGGTTGGTAGATATCGGCAACCAGCACCGAAGCCATCGAATTTAAGCCAGAGGTAATGGTTGATAGCGCTGCGGCAATAACACCCACCACGACCAGGCCCCGCAGGCCCGATGGCATTTCATTTAGGACATAATACATAAATACGGTAATTTGTTCACCGCCAAAGCTACCGCTGTAGCTGGCGCTGTTGGCAAACACATCGGGCCGTTGGTAATAAATATACAGCAGTAAACCAATCACAATAAAGACCAGCATCACCGGGATCACCAGCAGTGCCGACGATAACAGCGCTTTTGCGCCCCCGGCGGCGGTTTTGCAGGTTAACACCCGCTGCGTCATGTCCTGATCAAGGCCAAATGCGGCAATGTTTAACAGCACGAAACCGGTAAGCGCAGACCAGATGGTGAATACTCCGCTGCTACTGAAATCGGGTCTGAAATCAAATAGTGTTAGCTTAGAACTGCCATCGGCCAGTGGCTCACTCAACACCTGATATAAGGCGCTCAGGTCCAGTTGCAAGCTATGATATAAGTAACCCAGCACCACCAGTGCTGCTGCGACATATACTGCGCATTGCAAGGCATCAGTGTAAATAACCGAACGAATACCGCCAGCCATGGTACACGCCAGCCCTACCACGGCCAGTAAAATAATAGCGATGACCACACTACTGGCATCGATATTACTGAATAAAAGCATGGCAACCGCCAGCGCTGCCATATACAAGCGGGCACCACTGGCAAACACCCGACCAAATAAATACATTTTACCGGCGTGATTTTTGGCGGTGGCGTTAAAGCGGTTCTCCAGTAATTCGTATACGGTAGTGACTTTTAACTGGTAATAACGCGGGATCAGCCATTTAATTACCACTAAGGTGGCGATAATGGCGCCAATGTTGGTTGCAAGGTAGGTAAGATTGCCGCGAAATCCCATGTCGGGACCGCCCAAAAACGTCGCTGCCGACTGCGATGTGGCCAGCACCGATATTGCCACCAGAAAGGGTGGCATAGTGTTGCTGCCAAGGAAGTAGTCACTGCTGTTGTTCGCCTTACGCCGGTTTACCCAGATCGCCAGGGTGGCCAGTAGCAGAAAATACCCAAAAAATACCGTCCAGTCTAACAACGTTAGTTGCATGGCAGAATTCCTGAAGCCTGATTTTATTATTAATCGTTAATTTTTACTTTTGCCCCCTGCCACTACTGGCGGGCACCGTGTTTTTTTGTTTTACTGCAAGCCCATAGCTGCACAAGCGTTACCTTAACATAAGCGGAGTAAACAGTGTGTCGGATCAGCAAAATTGGTGGCAACGGTTACGATGGGCAAGTTGGATGGTTGTGGGCATGCTATCCGGTGTGCTGGCAATGAGCAGTCAGGCACAGCCAACGGCGGCACTTGCAACCACAGCCACGGTCCGGCAGATGCTGGGCCAAAAACTTATGCTTGATTTACGTTATTACTGTGTTGAACCAGTGGCACCAGGCAAGTGCCGCACGCCGTTAACCAGCCTACCCTCGGAACTGGCACAGCTGATCAGCCAGTACGATATCGGCGGGGTTATCTTATTTGCCGAAAACCTTGAACACAATGAGCAGATTATTACCCTTAACCGCCAATTGCAGCAGGCCGCAGCCCGTTCCGCTTTGAAACATCCGTTATTTATTAGTATCGATCAGGAAGGGGGTAGAGTTGCCCGCTTACCCCGCCAGCACTCCAGTGCCTTTAGCGGCAATATGGCCATTGGCGCTACCTATCCGAAACATGGCAATCATTTTGCTGAACTGACGGGCAGTGTCATTGCCGACGAACTGCTGGCCCTTGGTATTAACGTCAATTTTGCGCCAACGGTTGATGTTAATGTCAATCCGGACAATCCGGTGATTAATGTCCGAGCCTTTGCAGAAGACCCGGCTATGGTCGCAGAACTGGGCGGTGCCATGACGGCCGCTATGCAACAACGTGGCGTTATTGCCGCCCTGAAACATTTTCCGGGCCATGGCGATACTCATATCGACAGCCACTTAGGTTTGCCCCGGGTAGCGCATAGCCGCCAGCAGATTGATCAGGTCGACTTGCTGCCCTTTGCTAAAATTATTAACCAGCACAATCCCGGGATGATAATGACAGCCCATATTCAATACCCGGCGCTGGATAGCAGTACCTTTACTGCCAAAGATGGTCAGCAGATGATAAAACCGGCGACGTTATCACGGGCAATTTTACATGACTTGCTGCGCCAGCAACTGGATTATCAGGGGCTCATTGTTACCGATGCACTGGATATGGCAGGGATCAGCCATTTTTTCAGCCCGCACGATGCGGTGATCGCTACGTTTGCTGCCGGTGCTGACATTGCGCTGATGCCGGTAAAACTGCAAAGCCCTGCTGAGCTGGCCGACTTAGCGGCGTTACTCAATGCGCTGGAGCAAGCCGTGTTGACTGGCCAGCTTGATCGTGCTGAGCTTGATACTTCCTATCAGCGGATTATCGGCTTTAAACAGCAGTATCCGTTGTTACCAGCCGGTTCTGCAAAGATGCAGCTGCTCAGGGCAAATAAAATCCTGGGTAGTCCGGCCCACCGCCAGGCTGAGCTGGCGCTGGCTCAGGCCGCAGTGACCCGTATTTCAGTGGCTGGCATGGCTGAAAAAGCCGTTATGCCATCGCTTAGCGGCAAGCAGGTATTGCTGATTATGCCAGACAGCAATAAAGCGGCAGCTCTCAGTCTGGCGTTACAGCAACAAAGCCCGCATCCGCTTACTATCAGCAGCCTGAGTTTGTTACAGCAAGACCTGACAAAGGCCGCTGACCTGCTAAAGCAGGCCGATGTGGTGATCAGTGGTTTTATCACCCCAATGCCGTCACTGGCCGAAATTGGTGGCATGGATGATGTCAGTGCGCTAGGCCCGTTGGCTGCACGTTATCAGCGGCAGCAGCAGGATTTTTTAGATTTTTTACGCCAGGTAAAGCAGCAGCAAAAGCCCCATGTGTATATTAGTCTGCGCGCGCCCTATGATGCCTCCACCTATGGGCCCTATGCTGATCTGGCACTGGCCAGCTACGCCTACAACAGTGAAGATAAAGCCATTGCAGCAGGCGAGCCTGGTGCCACCTACACGGCTTTGGCACGAGTGTTATTGGGCCAGGTTAAACCAACCGGCGTGCTGCCGGTTACCGTGCAGCCGATCTCCAACGCACCTGCCGAGCCAGCAACGGTAGCGACACAGGGTAGCAAACAGTAATGTTAAGCGGCTTAAAGCAGCATTGCGATGCCATATTGGCCAAGGTACCCAGACAACGGCTGCTGGCGCTGGATGCCCTGCGGGGGTTAACCATTACCGCAATGATTCTGGTCAATAATCCGGGAAACTGGAACCATGTTTATGGGCCGCTGCGCCATGCAGAGTGGCATGGCTGGACTCTGACGGATCTGATTTTTCCGTTTTTTATTGTAATTGTTGGCATGTCACTACAATTGCGTCTGCAGTGGCAAAGCAGTTCGGCTAAAAGCAGTCAGCCCAAAGCGCTGATTATCCGCCATGCAGCCGTTCGCAGCCTGAAATTGTTTGGCCTGGGGCTGTTTCTGGCCCTGTTTTATTATAATTTTGCCGATCCGGCGTACAGCTATATTGAACAAAAGCTGCTTACGCTGCGCTGGCTTGGCGTGCTGCAACGGATTGGCCTGGTCTATTTTGCAACGGTACTGATTGTGCTGTATTGCGGTACCCGTGGCCGGATCCTCTGGTTAGCCGGGCTTTGCGCGGTGTATCTTGCGGCGATGTTATATCTGCCGTATCAGGATGCCTACGGCAATCAGTTCAGCGGGTTGCTGCTGTTCGGCAATAGTTTTGCCGCCTGGCTCGACCATACCGTGCTAGGTGCCCGTCATCTGTATTATGGCAGTGCTACCCCGTTTGCGTTCGACCCTGAAGGCCTGTGGTCAACCTTGCCGGCAGTGGCCAGTTGTTTAAGCGGGGTGTTGCTGGCGCAGTGGCTGCAAACCGAGCGCACGTTGTCCTGGAAAGTACGGGGTTTATTGTTGGCCGGGGTTATTGCGGTGTGGCTGGCCGAGTTATGGCATTTTGCCTTACCCATTAATAAAAACTTATGGACCCCCAGTTTTGTGGTGCTAAGTAGCGGGTACTGCGCTATTGCCCTGGCGGCATGTATCTGGTTATGTGATATTAAACGCTGGCGGCGCTGGAGTGCACCTTTCGTGATATTTGGTGCCAATGCGATTTTGTTTTTTATGCTGGCTGGCTTAATAGCGCGAACGCTGGTGATGATCCCGGTAGGTGAGGGTTCACTTAAAGGCTGGCTATTCAGTCGGCTGTTTCAGCCACTATTTGGTGACGTAAATGGCTCACTGGCCTTTGCCCTGGTATTTTTAGGACTGTCTTATTTATTAATGCACTGGTGTTACCGGCGGGGCATTGTTTTCAAAGTTTGACGGCACCCAAGGATGGCACCAGATGGTCCCGATGGCGTCCTGCAAAGGGTGTCCTGCAGAAGGTATTTGCAATTTACGCACCCTGCAGTAAGCTCAATAACAGAATAATAACTAAGTGACGTATTTATGCGCCGTATTGCCTTGCTGCTGGCATTGCTCTCGTTAATCGTGCCAATCTTTTTGTCAACCCCGGCAACTGCTGATAATGCTATCCAGGGACAAAACCGCCATCTGGTGGTAGGTGTTTACCAGAATCCGCCAAAGCTTACCGTCAGTGCTGATGGTATGCCCAGCGGTATTTTTGGCGATTTACTGACGCAAATTGCCCTGCAGGAAAAATGGCAGTTAAAGCCGGTGAGCTGTGACTGGGCATACTGCCTTGAACTGCTGAAAAGCGGTGATATTGATATTTTGCCTGATGTCGCGTTCAGTGAAGCGCGGGCGCAGGTCATGAGTTTTCATCAAATACCGGCGTTATTTAGCTGGTCACGATTATACAGCTTAAAAGACAATCAAATCGCAACGTTATCCGATCTGACAGGCCAGCAGGTCGCGGTACTGCGTGACAGTTCCCAGTACCATTATTTGCAGAACTACAGCCAGCAGCATCAGCTGGACATTAAGTTGCAAGGGGTTAAGTCGTTACAGGCCGCCTTTAATCTGGTAGCCGCCGGCCAGGCCGATGTCGCGGTAGCAAACCACTTATTCGGTGATGGTCGGGCTGCTGAATTTGAACTGCAGGCTAACCCGCTGCGGTTTGATCCGGTTGAACTGTTTTACGCCACGGCGTATGGCCGGAACCTGCCGATACTCGACGTTATCGATAGTTATTTGCGGCAATGGCAGGCTGAGCCACAATCGTATTATTTTCAGACGCTCACGCGCTGGAGCAAGCCCGGGCTTACTGCTACCGACAATGTTTCTATGTTGCTGCTATGGTCAGTTATCAGTGGCATAGTCGTCTTATTGATTGCTTCCGCGTTCATCTGGTATCAACGTCGAAGTATCCTGCAGCTGAACCGGTTGCGGCTAAGTCAGGACCGGCTGACCACTATCCTCAATAGCGTTGATGCGTATATTTACATTAAAGATAAACGGTTTCGCTATCAGTATGTTAATCATAAAATTGCAGCATTATTTGACCGGCAGCCGGAACAGATTATTGGCCATACCGACAACATGTTTTTCGATGCAAAAACCGTCAGTTTGTTGCAGATTAACGATGAGCGGGTGCTTAGTGGCGGCGAGCGGATTGTCGAAGAAGAAATAAATACCACGGTAAATGACCAAAAAGAGCGGGTTTTTTTGTCAGTAAAGTTACCGCTGCGTCATGCCAATGGTGAAATTTACGCTTTGTGTGGTATTTCGACTGACGTGACTGAACATAAACAAAACCAGGCGGCGATTCACCAGCTGGCGTTTTATGATGCGTTAACTTCGCTACCTAACCGGCGCTTGCTGCTGGAGCGGCTGGAGCAGGCGTTTAGCCTGGCTGGTCGGGGATCTGCGCAGGGCGCCGTACTGTTTATCGACCTGGACCATTTTAAAGATCTGAATGATACCCTGGGCCACGCCGTTGGTGATGAGTTGCTAAGCCAGGTTGCCAGTCGGCTTACCGAACAGCTTCGTAAAAGCGATACTCTGGCCCGGTTTGGTGGTGACGAATTTGTGGTGTTACTGCCTGAGCTGCAGCCCCGGGCCGATTTAGCCGGACAGCGGGTAGAATTGCTGGCGATGAAACTGATGGATATATTAAGCCAGCCGTTTCAACTGGCCGAGCGCACTTACACCATTAGCGCCAGTATTGGCATTGCCATGTTCAGTGATGCAGACAACGTAGACGAGCTACTGCAACGCGCCGATCTGGCCATGTACGATGCCAAAAGCCGGGGCCGCTGCCGCTACTGTTTTTATAACAGTAAATTACAAGCCGCCGTGCTTGAGCGTTCGGCGATGCTTAGTGGTTTGCGCCAGGCGTTGGAGCAGCAACAGTTTAGTCTGCACTTTCAACCGCAATATCACCTCGATGGCCAGGTGGTAGGTGCCGAAGTGCTGCTACGCTGGTCTGATCCTGATTTGGGTTCAGTATCACCAGCTGAATTTATTCCACTGGCGGAGGAGTGCGGTCTAATACTCCCTATTGGTGCCTGGGTATTGCAGCAAAGCTGCCTGCAGCTAGCCGACTGGCAACACGATGAGCTGAAGTCAGGTTGGCATCTGGCGGTCAATTTAAGTGTGCGTCAGCTCCATGATCCGAATTTTGTGGAACTGGTGCGCGATACGCTGTATCAGAGCGGCGCTAATCCGGAAAATTTAGTGCTGGAACTTACCGAAACCCAGTTATTAGAGGATATCGAAGCGGTCATTTTGAAAATGCAGCAATTAGGTGAGCTGGGAATTCGTTTTTCGTTGGACGATTTTGGTACCGGTTATTCATCCCTGAGTTATTTAAAACGGCTGCCACTTAACCAGTTGAAAATTGATGGCAGCTTTGTCCGCGATTTGCTGGACGATCCCAGTGATGCCGCCATTATCAGAACCATTCTGGCATTGGGTAACAGTCTGGAACTGGAGGTAATCGCCGAGGGGGTTGAAACGGTTGCACAATACAAGGCGTTAGCAAAACTAGGCTGCCAGCAGTTTCAGGGTTATTTACTGGGCCGGCCGGCGCCAATTGCAAAGCTCAGTGCTGATCCGCAAAAGCCGGGCCGATAACAATGCAAAGTGGGCTTTGTTAAGACCAGAGCGCCAGCCTGCCAAGAAACAGCTGACCATGTTGTGACAACAACCAGATAAGCAAAAGGCCGTTACCGACAATAACCAGCAAAAACTCTCGCTGGAATAAAAATTTACGTTTTTTATGTGACAATTTTTTCTGGGCCAGCAAGGCGCCTGGCCAGCCACCAATTAAGCTGAATAATTGTAAACTTTGCTCTGGCAGGCGTTGACGCTGGCGGGCTTTGGCAGCGGCTTTATCGGCACGATACAACCAGTAGGTAAACAGACTTGCTTCGATATACAGAATAGGCAAGACGTAAGGCAGGGTACCAAACAATAGCGCAATCACTACCAGTACCAGAAAGGCACAACGAAAGTACAGTGCCACATCCTGAGTGTAGTCCAGATCAACAATGTCATGCTCTGCCAGCGGCGCCGGTGAAGCGGACGCACTGATAACCTTCGACTGAATTGCCAGTGGTCGCCCTTGTTTATCCTGGCTAAGAGTAAATTGCAGGCGACACCCTTCCGTCGGCCGGATCTTACTGTCGGTAAAATCACGAATATGAAAAAATACTTGCTGGGTGGCATTATCAGGTACGACGAAGCCGAAACCTTTATCGTCGCGCCAGTGCACCACTTTTCCTGTTTGCTGCATAGGCCATCACCAAACTACACGCGTTGCAATTAGCCGAGTGTATCAGAAGTTTACTTAACCGTGGTTTAACTGGCTGGCAAAGTTTTACTTGTCGGAGGTGGTGATACTCAGCCGCATGGATAAATCAATGGCCTGGACATGTTTAGTCAGGGCGCCGCTGGAAATAAAGTCGACACCGCTTGATGCCAGTTCAGCTAACCGCTCTGCAGTAATATTACCCGACACCTCAAGCTTTGCCTGGCCATGATTTATCAACACGGCCTGCTTGATGTCGGCCATGCTGAAATTATCCAGCATAATAATGTCTGCATTGGCAGCTAATGCTTGCTGTAACTCATCGAGGTTTTCTGTTTCGACTTCAACAGGTTTACCCGGAAAATTCTGGCGGGCCTGCGCCACTGCCGCAGCAATAGAACCCGCAGCAGCAATATGATTCTCTTTAATCAGAAATGCATCAAACAACCCGAGACGATGGTTTATACCTCCACCACACTGTACGGCATATTTCTGGGCAAACCGCAGCCCAGGCAGCGTTTTACGGGTATCCAGCAGTCGGGTATTGCTGCTGACCAGCAAGCTGGCATAGTGGGCCGTAACGGTTGCCGTGCCACTGAGTAATTGTAAAAAATTCAGCGCGCTGCGCTCACCGGTTAATAGTAACCGAGCCGGGCCTGTCAGCCGGCACAATAAACTGTCCGCCGCCACCTTGTCGCCATCGGCTACCTGCCAACTGATACTGACCTGGCCAGTTTTTTCTCCCTGTGCCGCAGCTACCCGGTTAAGCTGGGCAAAAACTTCATCAACCCAGGCCGTGCCGCATACCACGCAGGGTTCACGGCTGATAATGGTGGCCGTTGCCTGTTGCGAGGCCGGGATCAGACTCGCGGTGATATCGCCTTCGTCCAGCGGCAAAAAGCCCAGATCTTCGGCCAGCGCAGCTTGAACGCTGCGGGTGATCTCCAGGGCCAAAAGGGGATGATGGGTTACTGCTGTGGCGTGCTCTGTCATATTAATTTCGCTGAATTAGGGTCAGTTGATTACCTTGCTGGCGGAATTCTAACTGGTTTAACGCACTCATGCCTAATAAAATCTCAGTGCTACCAAGGTTTGGCACCACGCTGGCACTAACTTGTTGTAGTACGATATCACCCAGTTGCAGCGAGGCTATTTCGCTAAGGTAGGCGCTGGTGATGCCATTGGCGGTGGCTACCTGTATTTGTCTGCCCCGCGGTAAGCCCAGTTTCTCAGCGGTACTTTGCGCAATGGCGACAGTGGTTGCACCGGTATCAAGCATAAAGTCGACCGGCTGGCCATTCAGCAGGGCGGTACCAATATAGTGGCCGGCCCGGTTGCGAAGTAATACCGTGCTGATTTCGCCAGCACTGCCCTGAATGCTTTGCAACTGCTGGTTTGGATTGCGTTTACCAGCCAGATAGTCCTGAAAAAACAAGAATAGCATCACCAGCAGCAGTAACCAGGCTAACCAGCTAAACGCTTTGGCAAAAGGGGTTCGTTGTTCGGGTACTTGCATTCGCGTGCCTCAACCTTGACAATAGTGCTCTAGCTTAATCACAGTAAAGGCTAAAGGCAAAAATTCTGATGAAAACCGTCGCAATGCCAGTGTGCCCTCAGATGCTGCAACGTCCTTCTACGCATTTTGATGATAGACCGCCTGGCGAGGAAATCAGCTTGTTAGTTATTCACAACATCAGTTTACCTGCCGGACATTTTGCCAAGGCACCACAGCAGGGCTGCCCGGTAGACAGTTTATTTTGCGGAACCCTTGATTGCAGTATTCATCCCAGCTTTACGTCGTTGCAGGGAGTAAGGGTGGCGGCCCACTGCGTTATTTGGCGCGATGGCACTATTTTCCAGTATGTCCCTTTTGCCAACAGAGCCTGGCATGCCGGCAAAAGTGAGTTTGCTGGTCGGGCCAACTGTAACGACTTTTCGATAGGGATAGAGTTAGAAGGCTGCGATAATATGCCGTATACTGAGCAGCAGTATCAAAGCCTGATAGCGCTGAGCCAGTATTTACTGTCGCGCTATCAGCAGCTGAAACCGGAGCGGATTGTTGGCCACTGTGACATCGCCCCCGGACGCAAAACGGATCCGGGACCGGCGTTTGACTGGTCGTATTACCGGGCCACTATTCAAGCCGTAGTTCAAGCCACAAGAATGGAGAGCAGGGAATGACGTTGATCAGCATGTTGTTGGCACTAATTATTGAGCGCCTCGCGGTGCGCAGCGACGCCTGGCAGGCTCACCGCTACGTCAGAGCATATTTAACCTTTAGTCTTAAAACCCCGCTGGCGGGTTTAGCCCGTCATCAACTGGGTCAGTATCTATGGTTATTACTGCCAGGCGCTATTGTTGCTGTGCTACTGGGCTTAATCGATAACCGTCTGCTCAGCCTTATTATTAACACCCTGGTGTTACTGGTCGGTATTGGTTGCTGGCATTACCGCCAGTTGTACAAGCAGTATCTTAATGCGCAGGAGCGGGGTGACGGCGAAGCGGCCTATCTGGTGATGCAGCAAATTCGCACGGAGTCAGGCAGTAGTATTGAGCAAAACAGTTATGGCCAAACACTGATTTGGCTCAATTTTCGTTATTATGCGGCAACAGTGTTCTGGTTTTTAGTGCTCGGTGTCTTTGGGGTTATCACCTATGCTTTGGTGCGCCAATTACAAGAGCCAAGAACCCTGGTTGATGATAGCGGTGCGCCGGACAGCGAACAGACTGCAACGGCCTATAGCGAGCTGCAAACCGACAACGAGGGTCCGGACGCCGTGTATTACCTGACGTTTTGGGCGCAGTGGTTCCCAACCCGGTTATTTGGTTTAGGCTTTGCGCTGGTGGGTTATTTCTCCCGGGCCTCTAATGCCTTACTCGCGTATTTTATGGATTTTACGACCGATAACGAGCAGGTACTGACCGAAGTGGCTTTGGCTGCCGAACCGCAGGAAGAGGAGCAGTTGAATACGCTGGATGAAAGCAGTGCCATGGTGCAGTTAGGTAAGCGCAATATGTTGTTTTTTCTGGCTCTGGCAGCGATATTAACCCTAAGCGGTTGGTTGTACTGAGATGGCCCAGTCTGCTGATCAGCTGCTATCCTACATTGCCGCGACCTTTGATCACATGCCGTTTAATCGTCTACTCGGCTTGCAGGTAAGCCGCTTTGCCGACGATGAAGTCGAGGTGCGGTTTCCATGGGCGGAGCAATTGGTGGGCAATCCTATCCAGCAGATTTTACACGGTGGAGTTATTGCCACCGTGCTGGATGTCGCCGGGGGCATGATGGCAGTGGCCAGTGCGCTGGGACGGTTTAGTGAAATAGAGCAAGCTGAACTGGTACAACGCTTTGGTAAAATGAGCACTATTGATATTCGCACCGATTACTTAAGACCCGGCCGTGGGGCCGAGTTTATTGCCACGGCCCGGGTGATCCGTGCCGGCAATAAAGTGGCAGTATGCCGGATGGAGCTGCACAACGAACACGGTGTGCATATTGCACTGGGTACTGGTACTTATCTGGTTGGCTAAAGACCAACATTCTGGGGTTACACAATGTCGTTAAGCCGGGAGCAAAAGCTTGGTGGCGCTTTCGCAGCCAGCGCTTACAGCCTTTGGGGTATTGCTCCACTCTACTTTAAGCAAATTGATTTTATAGCCGCCACGGAAATTCTGGTGCACCGGATTGTCTGGTCCTGCCTGTTATTGTTGCTGGTATTGTTAGCTCTAAAGCAGGGGCAGAGGCTTTTGACGCTGTTGCGCCAGCCAACCCTGATATTATGGCTGCTGTTTACTGCGCTAATTCTGGGCGTTAACTGGGGCTTGTTTATCTGGGCAGTAAACAGTGATCATATGCTTGAAGCCAGTCTTGGCTACTATATCAACCCCTTGCTGAACGTGTTGCTCGGCATGTTATTTCTGGGTGAAAGGCTAAGAGCGCTGCAATGGCTGGCACTGGGGTTGGCAGCAACCGGCGTGGTCATTCAGGTGGTTATTTTCGGCTCCATTCCCTGGGTGGCGCTGGCGCTGGCTGGCTCCTTTGCCGTATATGGCTTGTTACGTAAAAAACTGGCGATAGAGGCAATAACGGGGTTGTTTGTTGAGTCCTTATTGTTGCTGCCACTGGCGCTGCTGTACTGGTGGCACTATGCCGATAGCAGCGCAGTTAATATGTTGAATAACTCCACCGCACTTAACTTAATGCTGGTGGCCGCTGCTTTTGTTACCACCATTCCGTTGCTGTGCTTTATTGCCGGAGCCCGTCGCCTGCAATTATCGACCATGGGTTTTTTTCAGTATATTGGTCCTAGTCTGATGTTTGTCTTTGGTGTCTGGCTGTATCATGAACCTTTGCAACCAGCGAGTTTAATAACCTTTGGTTTTATCTGGCTGGCCTTGTTTATTTACAGTATGGATGCCTGGCGGCATCTACGTTATCAGCGCAAGCTATTACGCAGTGCGGTATGTTAAAAAACCGCTGTCACGTCATCTTTGGTTCAGTAGCAGGAGCATAATATGCCAGGCCCGTTAGACTTAATTGCTGTTATCTGGTTTTTTGTGTTGTGGATAGGCTATACCCTGTTTGCTAAACGCAAAGCCAAAAAAGTGAGTTGTTTGTCGTTTGAACTGCGGCGTAAACGTACTGACTGGATGCAGAAAATGCTGACTCGCGATAACAAAATGGCAGACGTGGGGCTAATTTCTACCCTGGAGCGCAACGTCACCTTTTTCGCATCAAGTTCATTGCTTATTTTAGCGGGTTTGCTGACCGCCATGTCTTCCGCGGAAAAACTAAGCGTAATGTTGTCAAATCTGGTGCCCTGGGCCAATTATACTGAAGGCTCGGTTCAGCTGAAGTTATTGCTGCTGACCTTTATCTTTGTTTTCGCCTTTTTTCAGTTTACCTGGTCGTTACGCCAGTACGGTTTTTGTGGTGTGTTAATCGGTGCTGCGCCGGATGGCCGTAACTTAAATGAAGAGGATCAGGCGCTGTACGCTAACCGGGCAGCTAAAGTCATCGATCAGGCAGGCCATTCGTTTAATTATGGTTTGCGCTCGATTTATTTCTCGTTATCTGCACTGTCGTGGTTTATTGACCCGATTTTATTTATGATAAGCTCAGTGGTAGTGATGATCGTCATGAAGCAGCGCGAGTTTCATTCTAAAGTGCTAAAGGCGCTGCAGGAATGCTAAACCCTGACAGCTGAAACAAAAAAAGGGTCAGAGTGAATAAATTATTCACTCTGACTCTTTTTATTTATTTTGAAGGTTAACGGCGTTCGAACGCTTTCACTACCCTGGCGACCCCTTCGACATTACGGGCAATATCTACCGCTTTATCGGCTTCAGCGCCACTGACCAGTCCCATTAAGAACACTTCAGCGTTTTCAGTAACCACAGTAATGTTAAGGCCGCTGACATCATCATCTTTTAGCAGTTGAGACTTCACTTTAGTCGTGATCCAACTATCCCGGGTGCGGGTGGATAACGATGTACTGTTACCAAGCCGGATCTGATTATGAATATCCCGCACGCCCGGGGTGTCTTTAACCAACAGCTCTGCCTGTTGTTTGATGCTATTGCTGTTCACCTGGCCCGTCAGCAACACGATGCCGTTGTAGCTGGTAACGCCTATGTTGCTGCTATCGGGTATCATTTCAGCGGTGCCAATAGCCCGCCGAGCACGGATTACAATGCTATTGTCATCAATTTGCGATCCCAGGGTGCGCCGGTCGCTGACAACACAACCCTGTAACAGCGTAATAGTAACCGCCAGGACAATAAGTTTACTGATATTCATAGTTCTCCCTGCTGTGGAAACAGCGTAGTGTCGATAAGTTCGCAAATACAATGTAGTAAAAAGGTATAGCATTCAAATACCCTGGCCGGCCGGTGCGCGGGTATTTTTAACTCGACATCCTGCTGATTCAGCAGGCCGGCCAGATCACTGTCGTTATCGATCGTCAGCGCAACCACTTTCATATCGCTGGTTACGGCTGCTTCGACTGCCTTAATTAAGCTTTGTTCAGAACCGGTCAGCGAAATTACCAGCAGCACATCTGCGGCGCCGCCAAGCGCCCGTACCTGGCGGGCCAGGAAGTCCTGGTTAATATGGTTGTTCGGATGCAGGCTCGAAATATCGTCCTGCAGCGCCAGTGCCGGCAGACAGGGGCGTTCGGTCTCAAATTGATCCAGTAGCAATTGGGCAAAGTGGCAGGCCAGAGCCTGACTGGCCCCGGCGCCGCAGCATAGCACTTTGCCGCCGTTGATCAGGCTATTAACGATAACCAGTGCACTGTTTTCGATCGGTTCAGCCAGCGCTTCGCTGGTTGCGATCATGGTTTGGATATTTTCACTGAAAAGCTGTCGGATATGTTCCTGCATTACCCTGTCCTTTTAACTGAATGCGTTCTGCAACCAGTTGTAATGAAACGGCTCACGCCCCTCAATTGCCAATACATCGATCCGGCATGGCTGACTCTGGCCACCATGCTGCTGCAAATACCAGCGTACTGCCCGCAACAGCTTCTGCTGCTTGGCCACGGTAACGGCTGCCAGCGCGCCGCCAAACGCATTATTGGCCCGGTATTTTACCTCAATAAACACCAGTTGCTGGTTCTGACGCATAACTAAATCTATTTCACCGGCTTTGCACTGAAAATTACAACACACCAGCGTCAGGCCCTGTTGCTGTAAATAGTCTAGCGCCAGTTGCTCGTAGTATTGCCCTTTGTTATTCATTATTCGTGGTTCATGCTCAGGGTTCTTGCACCGAAATCAGCCGGTTGTTGCGGTAGCTGGCCCAGCTTAACCGCCGCACAATACTGCCATGCTGGTCCAGGCTAAGCTGGCCTGTCAGACCGGGAAACACCAGTGCTGGCAAATGTTGTTGTTGTTTTAATCTGGCAATCAGTTGGTAGGCGTCATGGCCCATGGCGAACAACCGTTGTAATATTTCATCCTGATCGGTAAACAGTCGCTGATATTGCTCGCGCAATTGTACGCTGCTTTGTTCGCCGAGCATCCATGGCATCTCGGTGAAGGTCAGGCCATTTAAATCGCGCTGCTCGTTGCTATCCAGGCTGGCACTAAAACTACGTGAACTGGCATATACCGGTAAGCGTGGGGCGGTCTGGTTTACCGATACATCGACATAAGGCTTAAATAACCGGGTTTGCACCGGATCGGCCAGCAGATAAATGGCATCGATATCCAGCCGGCTGTGTGGTTCTGC
This sequence comes from Arsukibacterium sp., assembly GCF_041616895.1. Classification (GTDB taxonomy): domain Bacteria; phylum Pseudomonadota; class Gammaproteobacteria; order Enterobacterales; family Alteromonadaceae; genus Alishewanella. Next base: position 33,196 of record NZ_JBFJPY010000008.1, on the reverse strand, counting down.
TTCCAGTGTGGTTTTATTGCCGACTAAACTGCTGATATTGCGGATCCGGCTCTGGCTGATATCGGTTTCCAGCAACGTGCTGATAATCGTTTCCAGCTCTGCTTTGGCACTAAACTGATAAAACTCAGGAGCCGGATGGCCCATTGCCTGCCACTGCGCGGCAAAATGCTGCTGCATCCGCTGGCTGATATTGTTTCTGGCACTAATCACCACCGGGCGCTGATAGTTTTTTTGCTGGAAAAGCGCTGCCATCTGGCTCGCTTCATCCTCTAAACTTAACGCGTAAAAGAAATGGTCATCCCGCTTTGGCTGTGCCGGATCCCGACTGTTTAAAAACAAGGTGGGCCAGGGCCAGTCAGCCTGCTGGCTGATTACATCGACCTGGTCCCGCAGCAACGGGCCAATCACAAAATCGACCATCTGTTGCTTTAAGCTTAGGGTTATTTGCTCCGGGCTTTGCTGACTATCAATAAAGATCAGCTGCGAGGTTGTTTGCTGTGCGCTGGCGGCACTGATTAACCCATACTGCAGGGCCTTGGCATGAGCCCGGAAGTTTCCGGTTAACGGCAGCAAGATGCCAATCCGGCTGGGTTGGTAGGGTGTTAACGTTTGCAGTTGCTGCAGTCCCTGGGGTAAGGCATCGGGTCCTGGCATCTGGGGGTAGCGCTGATGCCATTCTGTCAGCGCCAGTTGTAAGGCCTGTTGCTGGCCAATATTCTGGCGGCTAAGCTCAACCAGATTCAGCCAGGCCAACTGGCGGTTTGTGGCATTGGTACGCAAACTGGTAAGGTTAGCCGGGCTTAGCGTGGTCAGTTGCTGCCACAATACATTCCAGAGCTCGGCATAGTTTTCAGTACTTTGCTGTTGCTGGTCCAGTTGCAGCAACCAGCGGCTGGCAGCCAGGCTACGCTGCTGGTTAGCATAAAACTGCGCGCCCTGCCATAAATAGTCGCTTAAATCTGCTTGTGGTAGCTTATCAAGCGGCGTGTTCTCCAGCAGTGCATCGGCGCGTTCCAGCTCATTATTTGCCAGATAGGCTTGCAGCAATAGTACGATGTTGCGTTGGCGGATCAGAGCGTATTCACTAGAAGCCAAAGTATGGGTTATGGCCAGCGCCAGCGGATACTGTTGTTGTGCCAATGCGGCGCGGGCGGCCCGCAGCAAATGTATTTGCCTGGCTTCACCCTGATATTCACGTGCTTGCTGATACAAATCTGCCGCAGCTTCAGCCTTGGTTGCCGGCACTTCCTGCCCGGTAACTGCTGCGGGGCGCTCAATGGTAGTTTGAGGTTGCTGGGCACAGCTGGCTAACAGGCTGCACAGGCTTAAAAATAGCAGTGGCTTTAATTTGCTGGAATTCACGTTGCACAGTACCATTAGGCTTTTAATAGGGCTATCTTACTTAGACTGTCCGCCAAGCTCAATTAAATAGCGAAATATGACGAAACAAACCGGAATTTTATACGTTGTCGCCACCCCGATAGGCAATTTAGCGGATATCAGCGAGCGCGCTATCACTACCTTAAATCAGGTTAGCTGTATCGCCGCTGAAGATACCCGCCATACGGGCAAATTACTGGCGCACTTAGGGGTGCAAACCCGCACTCTGGCATTGCACGATCATAATGAAAAGCAACGCGCGGCCAGTATTATTGCTCGCTGTCAGGCTGGCGAAGACTTAGCACTGGTATCCGATGCGGGCACGCCCCTGATCAGCGACCCGGGTTATAGCTTAGTACGGCAGTGCCGCGAAGCAGGGGTAAAAGTGGTGCCTATCCCAGGGCCTTGCGCGGTCATTACCGCCTTGTGTGCGGCAGGCCTGCCAACCGATAAATTTTTGTTTATTGGTTTTCTGGCGGCGAAAAGCACTCAGCGCCAGGCGCAGCTTGCGGCGTTACCGGCCGATGTTGGCACGGTAGTGTGTTATGAAACTGCAAGGCGCATTCAGGCATGCCTGGACGATGTCGCGCTGGTACTGGGCGCCGATCGCGAGCTGGTATTGGCGAAAGAGCTGACCAAAACCTTTGAGGCCTTTTGCCATGGTACCGCAGCAGAGATCCAGGCCTGGCTTAACGACGACCCGCAGCGCTGTCAGGGCGAAATGGTGCTGATGATAACCTCAACGCCAGCCAGAGCAGTCAGTGAAATCAGTGAGCAGGTGCAGCAAACCTTAAAAATTTTGCTGGCTGAACTGCCAGTGAAACAAGCTGCAGCGCTGACCGCGCAAATTCATAATGAAAAGAAAAACCCACTTTATAAGCTGGCATTAGAATGGACTGGTGCCAACTGATAAATAGGGTATAATCCGCGCTGAGTTGGCCAAGACAATCGCTGCTTGCGCAAGCAAGGGGAGGAAAGTCCGGGCTCCACAGGGCAGGGTGCCAGGTAATGCCTGGGAGGCGTGAGCCTACGACCAGTGCAACAGAGAGCAAACCGCCGATGGCCCGCGCAAGTGGGATCAGGTAAGGGTGAAAGGGTGCGGTAAGAGCGCACCGCGCGACTGGCAACAGTTCGTGGCACGGTAAACTCCACCCGGAGCAAGATCAAATAGGCCCTCTATGGCGCGGCCCGCGTTGAGGGCGGGTAGATTGCTTGAGGCTTAGGGCGACCTAAGTCCTAGAGGAATGATTGTCACTCTGGCAACAGAGCACAGAACCCGGCTTAACGGCTAACTCACCTAAATTAATAAAAACCGCGCTAAGGCCAGACCTTAAGCGCGGTTTTTTTATTGTTAGTTTACTTTCTGGAAAAAAGCCCGCACAAGGCGGGCAAAAGGTACCAGGAACAGGGGGTAGAAGCTTATACCGGCAGATCAGTTACATTACTTTTGCTTGACAAAAGCGGGCAATAAATGCGGCATGGTCGGGCATTGCAGCAACATTATCTGTTACTTGTTTTTGCAGCATGGCTAACTGTTCATCTAAATTAGTGGCAGAAAATTTATCCGCAAGCGGATGATAACTTTGCGGATAAATTCCCTGGCCATTCAAAACAGACAGCCAACTAATATCACTAAATAACTCATTATTTTCTCTGAAAATCCTCCCGGTCCGACGGTACAGCTGAATTTTATCATTCAGACTATCTGGCACATTCATCGTCCGGCAATAACGCCAGAAATCTGAATCATCCCGCTCATTAGCTTTATAGTGCAGAATAATAAAATCGCGGATTTGCTCCATTTCAGTAGTACTGTACCGGTTAAAGGTTTTAATGGTTTCTTCAGCAAAGGTTTTATCCGGGAATAAGCTCAGCAGGCGGGAAATGGCCGACTGGATTAGCTGAATCCCGGTTGATTCAAGCGGTTCCAGAAAGCCAGCGGCCAGCCCGATAGCAACACAGTTTTTTTTCCAGGGCTCGCGTCGACGTCCGGTTTGCCAACGTAGCAGGTTTGGTTCCGCTTCCGGCGGGGTCAGCATGGTGTCATGCAACACCTGCAATGCCTCGTCATCGTCAACATAGTGACTGCTGTAAACATGACCATTGCCCACTCTATTTTGCAGCGGAATTCGCCACTGCCATCCGGCAGCCTGCGCAATAGATTGGGTATATGGCCTGGGTGGTTCAGTCGAAGCACAGGGCTGAGCAATGGCGCGATCACAAGGTAGCCAGTGACTCCAGTCTTCAAAGCCTGAATGCAGAGCTTGTTCAATAATCAGCCCCTTAAAGCCGGAACAATCAATAAAAAAATCTGCTTCTACCTGCCTACCATCAGCCAACAGCAAAGCGTCAACCCGGCCTGTTACAGGGTTTAGCATCACTTCTTTCATCTGACCTGCATGGCGTTTAACACCGCGTTTCTCGGCAAATTGACGTAAATACACAGCATAGGCCACGGCGTCAAAATGAAAAGCATAATTGACCGGCCGTGCGGGTGAGCCCTGACGTTCTAATACCGGGGTAAACTTGCCAGCGCGTGCTGCCATAGCTTCCAGACAAAAGGATTCAAGCGGCTGCTCAGAGCCGCGTTTTAACCAATAGTGATGAAAGGGCACGCCAGCCATATTGGTGCCATACGGACCAAACGGATGCATGTAGGCTGTACCGGGTTTGTACCAATTAATAAACTCTATACCGAGTTTAAAGGTGCCTTGGGTATGCCGTAAAAAGTCCATTTCGTCCAGGCCAAGTAGCTGGTTAAAAGCGCGGATTTGCGGGATGGTCGCTTCTCCCACTGACACGGTACCAATACTTTCGGATTCTACTAACTCAATTTGTAGAGATTGATTGCCAAGTACCTTTGAAAAAGCAGCAGCTGTCATCCAACCAGCGGTGCCGCCACCCAAAATACAGATACGTTGAATGGCATCATTAGTTATTGTCACAAACGGACTCCTGCTTTGTGGAAAAAACTAAGCGACCTTTTGGCCGCTTAGTTACAGGTGGCATTAAACCCAGATTGTTACATCATAGGACGTATTTTAGAACCTGTACGTAGCCAGCAAGGTAAATGCCCGGCCTCTCGGATCTGCTACCCGGGGATCAAAAGCTGCACCTGGTGAAAAGTCATTCTGGTGCGCTGTAAACGGTGGATCCCGGTCAAACAGGTTTTTGATACCTAATGTTAAATCCAACTGCTCAAAGCCTTTATAAGTGACACTGTAGTTATAGGTAGTATAGCTGGTCACAACCGGATTCCAGTTGTCCGGGCGCGTATTGCCAGAGGCGATACCTGGTGGTACCTCGTCCAGATAGCTGTCGCGGAACATTTGGATTAAGTTATGGGTCCAATCGCCACGGGTCCAGTTAAAGGCAATGGTATGTTTCCAACGCAATGGAATATTGCCCCGACTGTGTGTTCCAACCAGGTTGTCACCAAACTCAGCATTTGGCAGGATCCTTTTACGATCTTCAATCAGGTAACTACCGTTGAAATTTAAGCCCCACCGGCCACCATACAGCTCGCCACTGAAGTTTGCATTGGCTTCCACACCAGAGGTTTTACGTTCACCAGCGTTCACCCAGCGTCTGTCAATCGTTGTCAGGTTGCCGCTGCCGTCACGGATAAAGTTGTCTTCAAACAACTCAAAGTTATCAATCAGTTCATCAAAGCTGAGGGTCTGAATAGTGCCTTCTTTGTTAATCTCCCAGTAATCAACGCTGAAGGTAACCGTATCAACGGGCGACCATACCAGTCCGATGTTAGCCTGATCCGACTCTTCAGGCCCCAAGTCCTCTTTACCACCAAACAGCATTGTTGGTTGTAACGGTGTTGCGCAGTTCGGATCGTCTGGATTAACCTGCCCCCCCGGACATAAAGCCGGATCAGCAAAATCAAGTCCAGTGTACGGTAGTTCGGTTACCCCGTTAAACAACTGATTGAATGACGGTACGCGAAAGCCTGTGCTGTATGCCGCGCGCAACATCAGATCCTCTGTTATGTCGTATTTTACAGAAACTTTTGGGTTGGTGGTGCCACCAAAACCATCATAACGGTCATGGCGCACTGCCAGGTTAACTTCTAAATCGTAGGTTATCGGAATAAGCGCTTCGACAAACAATGCTTTGATGTTGCGGCTGACATCATCCAGCGCATTGGCATCGTCAAAAGGGGCGCCATAAATAGTCTGTCGATTATCTGCTGCGCGTCGATCACCCTGGAACTCATAGCCTTCGCGCCTGAAATCGAAGCCGCCAGCGACCATTATTTCACCACCAGCCAGTTCCCAACCTGTGCTACCACTAATTAAACCGTCAATTTGCAGCATAGTGGTTTTACCACCAAACAGCACCACGCCTGCGGCAGAAGCTCGTTCTAAAGCCGCCATCCCGGCACTGCTTTGTGACTGACCTGCAAGCAGAAACGGATTAATGTCGCCACTGCCTAAACCTTCGGCTAGTAAACTTGTAAAATGATAGCCCGTACCCAGTTCCGACTCTGCTTCACTTGATGCATAAGAAATACCGGCTTTATAATCCCATTTGTCATCAAACAGCATCCCTTCAAGGCCAGCTAGTAAGCGATAGGCTTTGGTAGTAGTCTCAATTTCGCGTGGACCACAATCAATACAACGCCAGCGATAAGCGATGGGTGCACCACGATTGATTTGGTCTTCACCATAGTGATCAGCCAGGGCATTAGCAATAAAATCATAGGATTCACCTGTGCTGGGGTACCAACCGCCACTACCAATAGCCCAAGGGGTAATTTGATTAGGTTCAAACACTTTATTACTGGTAACTTCTGAGCCCACCACTTCAACAAAAGCTTGATGTCCGCCATCCAGCATAAAGCTGCCGCGGGAGACCAGATTTAAATTTTCAACCGGTTGTTGTAAAACAGAAGCCCGGGGGTAATCCCAGGCGCAGCTATACAGTTCATTAGAGCGATTCCAAAGTGCACCGGCATCAACACCCATACCTTCACCACCTGCGGCACAACCTGCCTGACCAGGCAAAGCCAATACGTTCAGTACGGACTGTTCAAGACCTGTTTCCGGGTCAATTAACCCGGTACCTATCAGGTTGTAGTTGCCATTACTCGGGTTACTGGCATCACCGAAACGATCATTCACCGAGGCAAACGGCGTACCCCGGGTATCAGGTGATAAACCACGGTCAGCTTGGAAGGTGTTGGTAAAATCGCGATCTGTGCCACGTAGAATTTCCGCTTTACTGTACGCCAGGCTAGCCATCAAATTGTAGCCATCTTTGTACAAGTCGCCTTTTCCGCCTAAGATATTGAAACGGTAAATATTACCACCGCCATCTTGGGTATGGTCTATAAATGTCGATGCTTGCACGCCATTGTAGTTTTTCTTAAGAATAAAATTAATGACCCCACCAATCGCATCTGTGCCATAGACGGCAGAAGCGCCATCCCGCAACACTTCAACACGCTCAATGGCTTCAAAAGGAATTGAATTAAGGTCAACTGCCCGGCCTTGAATGCCATGCGTGGCTACCCGGCGCCCGTTAAGTAATACCAAAGTTGAATCCCGGCCCTGTCCACGCAGGTTGGCGCTGGAAGCCCCATTATTACCGCGCTCTTCACCGCCAACAATGCCGGCATTACTGGATAAGTTGTCGTTTGAATTACCACCAATATTCAAGTTCAGCATCAACTGGTCAACGTTGGTGATACCTGCCGCATCAATATCTGATTTAGAAATAATAGTCAGTGGCAACGCACCTTCCATATTATGGCGCTTGATACTGGAACCCGTCACCTCAATACGCTCTATTTTAGTATCTGTGTCAGTTGCATTGGGCGGCGTTTCACTTTCCTGCGCAATAACTTGCGTACTGAGGCCTGCTATGGCAAGGGCCTGAATAAGTTTGGTCAACTTCATCACTGTCTCCTGGATTTGCAGTTGTGTCTTATTATCGCTATCCGTTAGTCGGGTTCTGAGCGCCCGTTTTTATCGCTGCAGGCAGATGTTTATTTTCTGCACAAAATTAACATAGCAATAAATTTTTGGTTTTGAAAATAATTTATGCTAAAAATTATTAATAATTGGAATATTTGATTCTATTTGCAGCTATGATAAAAGTCAGTCGGCATTTTTCCGATGCTGAAAAGAGGACAAAATGAGACTAGGTTATTGGTTATTATTAGTTTTATGCTTAGGCAGCGGCTGTTTTCAGGAAAACGTTTATGCGAAGTCAGATATTCCTATGTTAAAAACCGATCATCTTACTGCTGACTTCTGGCTGACAAAGGTCGCAGATGCCGATCAGCTTTTGTTAACTAATGCGCAAATCAGTACCAGAAATAAAGATACCTTTGCCAGGCAATCAGAAATGACTGAACTGGCCAGCCTGGCGGATAGCTTAACTGCAGCTGCCCTGAGCGAGCGTATTCAAAAAGCAAGCGCCACACCGGCGCAGCCGCGTTTTTATGCTGATGGTACTGCACTCAGTGCACAGCAATGGCGGGCCTACCAGCGTAATCTGAATACTGAAGGGGTACAAGCTGACAACCCGGTCCGGTTTGCTTTGGTTGTTAAACGCACTGACTTACGCAGCATGCCAACCACCGATCGGGTGCATAACGAAACTATGGCACTGGATTTAGACCGTTTTCAGGAAACCGCGTTATTTCCGGGAGAAGCGATAGCGGTATTGCACCGCAGCCGGGATAATAACTGGCTGCTGGTGCAAAATTATCATTATACCGGTTGGGTGCAGGCAAAGGATGTTGCACTGGGTAACCGCCAGCAAGTTCTGGATTACGCTAAGCAGCAACCGTTTTTGGTGGTTACCGGCGCCAGGGCTGTTACCAGTTTTACTCCTGAGATGCCGGCGATATCTCAGTTGCTGCTGGATATGGGTACCCGTTTACCCTTGTTAAGCACAAAAGACACCGGCCATAATGTGCACGGCCAGAACCCCCATGCCAGTTATATTGTCAAATTACCGCTCAGAATGCCCGACGGTAGTCTGGAATTTACACCGGCCCTGATCGCTCGTCAGCAAGATGTCAGCGAGGGCTATTTACCCTACACCACCGCGAATATTTTGCAGCAGGCTTTTAAGTTTCTGGGTGATCGCTATGGCTGGGGTCATGATTATGACAGTCGTGACTGCACCGGCTTTATTATCGAAATTTACCGCAGTTTTGGCATACTGATGCCAAGAAACTCCGGCCAGCAAGGCGAGGGTAGCTATGGCCGGAATGTGCGCTTTACCAGCCAAAGCAGTCACGAAGATAAACTGGCGGCAATCAGTTCGGCCCAGCCTGGCGACTTAATTTACCGGCCTGGCCATGTCATGTTGTATTTAGGCAAAGATGATGGTGAGCCTTTTGTGATCCATTCCGTGCATGACCTGGCGTATTTTACTACCACTGCTGAACCTGGCGCAGACAGCAACGTGGCAGTTACTCAACCTGCGTTGTACCGGGGCATTTTAAATGGGGTGGCGGTAACACCGTTAACCCCGCTGCAGCTGACGGCTGACAGCAGTTATCTGGATAAAATATACGCGATTAAATCATTGCGTTAACCGAGGCAACTATGAAAATTACCGATATCCGGCTGGGCATGCTTACCATACCACTGAAAACGCCTTTTAAAACGGCGCTGCGCACCGTACAGCAAATTGAAGATGTGGTGGTGATGATTGAAACCGATACCGGCCATATTGGCTATGGTGAAGCCCCTGCCACCGCGGTAATTACCGGCGATATTCACGGCTCAATAATCGATGCCATTAAAAGCGTATTAAAGCCGAAGTTGATAGGGCAGCAAATTGCTGATCTGAACCATATTATCCGGCTGATCCAGAGCGCGATAATGAAAAACTATAGTGCCAAAGCTGCGGTTGAGATGGCGGTCTATGATTTGTTTGCTCAGCTATACCAGGCACCGTTATATAAAATACTGGGCGGCGGCGTGCCGAAAATAACCACCGACCTTACCATCAGTGTCGATTACATCGACAAAATGGTTGCCGACTCCTTAAGTGCCATTGACCGTGGTTTTGAAACCCTGAAAGTGAAAGTAGGCAAAGACATCGGGGTAGATATTGAGCGGGTTAAGGCCATATATGCCGCCGTGGCAGGCAAAGCCCTGATCCGGCTGGATGCGAACCAGGGCTGGACGGCCAAAGAGGCGGTTTATGCTCTGCGCAAACTGGAAGATGCCGGGGTGCGGCTGGAATTAGTAGAACAGCCGGTAAAAGCTTACGATTTAGAAGGCTTAAAATACATTACCGAACGGGTGCATACCCCGGTGATGGCAGATGAAAGTAGTTTTGGCCCGCGCGAAGTGATTGAACTGATTAAAATGCGCGCCGCCGATATTATTAATATTAAACTGATGAAAACCGGTGGTATTGCCAATGCCATTAAAATTGCAGACATTTGCTCGTTCTACGATATGCAGTGCATGATAGGCTGCATGCTTGAAGGCAGTATCAGTGTGGCGGCAGCGGTGCACGTGGCGGTGGCGAAATCAGATGTGATCACCAAAATAGACCTGGATGGCCCGTCGTTGTGTGCCTTTGATCCGGTACGCAGCAGCGTCAATTTTAATGACGCCGACATTACCATTGGTAATGCACCGGGCCTGGGTATCACGGCTATCGACGGCCTGAAAATGCTGCCTTAGCATAATGAGTGTTGAGTGTTGAGTGTTGAGTGTTGAGTTATGGTTTTTCAAGCAGGCCCAGCAGCTCTGTGCTCTCTGTCAGGGCTAAATCATTGTTCTGCCAGTGACAAAGCTGCAAGTAAAGCATATGACATAAATGCTGCTGCGCTAGCTGGGTTAATAGCGGGTTCAAGCGAATATCTTCCTCCGCACTAAGCGTAAATAACGTAATATCGGCTGCCAGGCTCTGGGCATTGGTTTTATAGCTGGTTAACGAGATAATTTTCAGCTGGCGGCTTTTGGCATAGTGCTCCAGCTTCAGCAAATCATTGTTCTGGCCAGAATCAGATATCAGCAACAGTACACTGGTATCGGTTAAACTGCGGGCCATTTGCAGCGCTAACGCCGGATCGGCATGATGCAGTGCCAGCTTACCCAGCTGCAATAACCGAAACTGCATATCAGCCACCACAATCGCTGACTTGGCAAAACCGGCCAGTAGTATTTTATCGGCACTTTGTAATAAACGGGCTGCCTGCAACAAGGTTTTTTCATCATTAATGGTTAATAAGGTACGCAGGTGTTGTTGCAGGCTGAATTGCAAATGTTCACCAATGCCCAGTAAGCTGCCATCTTCATTGTTTTTATCTGCCTGGTCCCGGCTCATGGTACTGGCAGTAACCACTGCTTCATTAATTGCCAGCTTAAGGTCGGGATAACCTTTGTAACCAAGCTTTTGGCAAAACTTAACCACGCTGGATTGACTGATCCCGACCGCATCGGCCAGTTGCTGCGAAGAGTAGTCGCGCAGCATATGGGCATTATCCAGAATAAATTCGGCCAGCTTGCGTTCAATAACCGACATCTGGTCAAGCATGCCACGGATCTTCAGTAAACTCAGCATAGGCGATGGTCTTAGGCTCTGCCGGCAAGGTTACCAGCTAAAAAAATAATTATGCGATATGTAAATTTATATTGAATAATTTATTCGGCAATAGCAAGTTTTCCCGTAAAAAAGCCGCCAGCCCGGAATAAACTTTCCATTCGCTGTTACTTTACTAAATGCCGCCTCACCACTTTTCCCCACCAAAATCATCAACTTCAGCCGGGCACCTGTTTTTACTGGATCTATATCGATCAGCAGGCGCTGTTTTTACCTTGACATTGGTTAAAGCTGAGCCCTAAACTGTATCGTTGTGGGGATTTGTGGGTAATTGTGGATCATTTTGGAATTTTCCAATCGATTCATGCTGGCGCTGCGTTAAAATTCGCAGCCAGATTAACCAGGCAGATAAGTTATGTTTCGTGGCTCGTTTACACTGACATTGGACGATAAGGGACGGTTGGCGCTACCTGCGCGGTACCGGGAAATCCTGCTGTCTGAAAATCAGGGCCACTTGATCTGCACCATCGATTTACACGACCCCTGCTTATTATTGTATCCGCTGGCAGACTGGGAAGAAATAGAAGAAAGACTGAAGTCCCTGTCCAGCCTCAACCCTCAGGAACGCCGCTTGCAGCGTTTATTGCTGGGTAATGCCACTGACTGCGATATGGATAAAAGCGGCCGTATTTTAGTGCCGGCGCCACTGCGTCAGCATGCCGGTCTGTCTAAGAATATCCGACTGGTCGGGCAGTTAAATAAATTCGAAATCTGGGACGAAGCCGCCTGGCATGATCGCTTAAATGCGGATATTGAATTAGAACAAGCACAGGCAGGCACCGTCGAGTTATCTGAACGATTACAGGACTTTGTACTGTAAATGACTAGCCAAGCCCATATCTCTGTCTTGCTTACCGAAGCAATTGACGGACTCGCGATTAAAGCCGACGGTGTTTACCTGGACGGCACCTTTGGTCGTGGCGGTCATAGCCGGGAAATTCTAAAGTTACTGGGCCAGCACGGCCGTTTATACGCGATAGACCGCGATCCCTCCGCCATTGCTGCTGCAGCCCCACTGCAAGCCGATGCGCGTTTTCACATCACCCACACCCCCTTTGCCGCCCTGGCAACCGTGGCTGAGCAACAACAGCTCAGTGGCAAACTCGATGGTATTTTATTGGATTTAGGCGTGTCTTCGCCGCAGCTGGATGATGCCGACCGGGGCTTTAGCTTTATGCGCGACGGCCCGCTGGACATGCGGATGGACCCCAGCAGCGGATTGTCTGCGGCCCAGTGGCTGGCTACTGCTGATGTTGAAGATATCAGTTTTGTGCTGCGTGAATATGGTGAAGAGCGCTTTGCCTGGCGTATCGCTCAGGCCATTGTGGCGGCCAGAGAGGAAACTCCGTTCAGCCGCACCGCGCAGCTGGCCAAATTGATCAGCGATACTGTGCCAAAAAGCCATAAAGAGAAAAAGCACCCTGCTACCCGCAGTTTTCAGGCTATCCGTATTTATGTGAATAGCGAGCTGGAACAGGTTAATCTGGCCTTGCATGCCGCTATGGCTGTGCTTAAGCCCGGTGGCAGATTGGTTGTTATTAGCTTCCATTCGCTGGAAGATCGGCTGGTAAAACAGTTTATGCGCCGTTATTCCAAAGGTGAGCCGGTACCACGTGGCATGCCGTTAACCGATGCCCAGTTAAATAAAGCTATTCCGCTGAAGCTGATTGGCAAAGCCATAATGCCATCTGACGCAGAGCTGGAGGCGAACCCGCGGGCCCGCAGCGCGGTGCTACGCATTGCCGAAAAGCAAGCCATAGCAGAAGGACAGGCGCTATGAGCCAAATTCAGCTGGAACGGTTAATCAGCCAGGACTGGCGTCAGCATAAGCTGGCGGGGGTGTTGTTATTAGCTTGCATTGCCTCAGCACTGGCCGTGGTGTATCTGGCCCACTTAAATCGTCAGCTTACCATTGCTCAGGATAGTTACTATCAGCAACGGGATCAGCTTGATACCCAGTGGCGCAACTTGCTGCTTGAACAACGATCGCTGGCCGAACACAGCCGGGTTGAAGATATTGCCAGGCGCCGCCTGAATATGCAGCGACCCAGTGGCGAGCGAGATATAATGGTGAGGCCGCAATGACCGCCAAACCCCGTAAAAGCCAGGCCAAAGCCCGCCAGTATCCGTCAGTGATGAGCTGGCGTTTTGCGTTTGTCATGGTCATGCTAATCTCAGTGTTTATTGGCTTACTGGCACGCGCCGCCTGGTTACAGGTCATTGAGCCTGACATGCTGGTAAGCCAGGGTGATCGCCGCAGTTTGCGGGTAGAGGCCGATACTGTGATGCGTGGCATGGTGTTCGATCGCCATGGCGAAGCACTGGCGGTCAGTGTGCCGGTTGAGGCTATCTGGGCTGATCCGAAAATTGTTATCGAGCGCAACGCCCCAGGGGATGAGCGGCGCTGGCATGCCCTGGCCGATATTATGCAAATGACCCCGCAACAGCTGCTAAGCCGGGTAGGTGATGATCCGAAGCGGCGCTTTGTTTATTTGCAGCGCCAGGTCAATCCGGCGGTGGTGGACTACGTTAAAAAACTGAAAGTACCGGGTATTTACTTCCGCCAGGAATCAAAACGTTATTATCCGGCAGGCGAAGTGACTGGCCAGCTAATTGGCTTTACTAACGTTGATGACGTTGGGGTGGAAGGCATTGAAAAACGCTTTGATGCACTGCTTACCGGTACGGCCGGGCGTAAAGTATTCCGCAAAGACGCCAAGGGCCGTGAAATTGAAGTACTGGAGCGCCAGGACGCCACCGCACCCGCCAATATACAACTGAGTATTGATCAGCGCATTCAAACCGTGGCTTACCGTGAGCTGAAAAAAGCCGTGTTATCCCATGGTGCAACGTCCGGCTCGGCTGTGGTGGTTGACGTGGCAACGGGCGAAGTTCTGGCCATGGTAAACAGCCCGTCATTTAACCCAAATAACCGACGCAATACGCCGGTGCATCGTTTTCGCAACCGGGCTATTACCGATACATTTGAGCCGGGTTCGACCATGAAGCCACTGGCGGTATTAAGTGCGCTGGAGTTTGGCACTGCGACTCTGGATACCATCGTAGATACGCACCCGGGTACCATGCGCATTGGTGGCAGCTGGGTCCGCGATCCGAACAATTATAAAAACCTTGATTTAACCGGCATTATTCAGAAGTCCAGCAATATGGGGGTGGCTAAGCTGGTACTGGAGATGCCGCATCAACATGTGGTGGCCTTATACAACAATATGGGGCTGGGCGAAGACACCGGCCTTGGTCTGGCGGGCGAAAGCAGTGGTATTTTCAGCTATCGGCAGCGCTGGTCCGATTTTGAACGGGCCACTTTCTCTTACGGATACGGCTTATCCGTTACCGCAGTACAACTGGCCCGCGCCTATGCCACGATGGCCAATGGCGGCATTAACCGTCCGCTGAGCATTATTAAGAATAACGAACCCGAACCTGGCCAACGCGTACTAGCAGAAAAGCACGCCCTGGCAATGCTGGAAATGATGGAGGCCAACATTGGCCCCGGTGGCACTGCAACCAGAGCTCAGGTACAAGGTTACCGGGTTGGCGGCAAAACAGGCACTGCCCGTAAAGCCATCGCCGGTGGCTACGGAGATGATTATATTGCCTCGTTTGCCGGGGTAGGTCCGATCTCTAATCCTAGTATTGTCACAGTAGTGGTAATTAACGAGCCGGCCGGAGACTTTTATCACGGCGGCGAGATTGCGGCACCGGTTTTTGCCAGTATTATGGGGGCCACCTTACAGCTATTAAATGTCACACCTGATGCCGACACCGGCCCGGCGTTAATCAGCCGCACTGGAGGTCGCAATGGCAACTAATCAACTTCACATATGGTTGCCTGAGCTGGCGTCGCAGTTAGCTGATCGGCCGCTGCGCCACTTGCAGCTAGATAGCCGCCAGGTAGCAGCTGATGATGTTTTTGTGGCCCTGCCAGGCACTCGTGCCCATGGCAACCAGTATATTGAACAGGCATTAGCGCAGGGCGCGGCACTGATCCTCACCGACAGGCTGGATGAGCAGCATCAGCCACTGCTAGATGATCGTATTGTCGTGCTGGCCGATTTAGTCAGCCGGATGCCACAATTGGCTGCCCGTTTTTATCAGCAGCCACAAAAGCAGTTGCAGTTAGTTGGCATTACCGGCACCAATGGTAAGTCGAGCACCAGTTGCTTTGTAAACCAGCTGGCCGAGCAGTGTGATACGCCAGCAGCGGTAATTGGTACCCTGGGTTATGGTCACTGGCAACAGCTGACACCGCTGCTTAACACCACGCCGCATTATATTGATTTACAACGCATTCTAGCAGAGCTGGTTGAACAACAGTGTCAGCTGGTGGCAATGGAAGTGTCGTCCCATGCCCTGGTGCAACAGCGGGTAGCGGGTATGCATTTTCAGGTTGCGGTGTTTACTAATCTAAGCCGTGACCATCTGGATTACCATGGCAGCATGGCAGAGTATGGTAGGGCAAAAAGTCTTTTGTTTCAGCCTGATTTGAGCCGCTGTGCCGTACTGAATGTGTCTGATACCCTGGGCAAATCGCTGGCGAGTCGTCACGATATTCCGGTGTGGGTTTACGGTAAAGCTGAAGATTGTCAGGGCCATAGCCGGTTTCTGGGTTATCACCAGCTAAGCGCCACCGAGCAGGGTTTTGAGTGCTTGTTAAGCAGTCAGGCCGGTGAGCATAAGTTGCACTTGCCGCTTCTGGGTGAATTTAATATTCAAAATGCGTTAGCCGCTATCAGCAGCCTGCTGGCGCTGGGCTACGACCTAACAGAATTACTGCACGCGGCCAGCAGCCTGCAACCACTGGCTGGGCGCATGGAACAATTTACGTTCAGCCATGGGGTTACCGTGGTCGTCGACTATGCCCATACCCCGGATGCATTACAGCAGGCATTACAGGCATTACGACTGCACTGTACCGGACGCTTATGGTGTGTGTTTGGTTGTGGTGGCGATCGTGACAAGGGTAAGCGGCCGCTAATGGGCAAGCTGGCTCAGCAGTATGCGGATCACACTATTGTTACCTCAGATAACCCCCGCAGTGAGCCGCCGTTGCAGATTTGTCAGGACATTGCTGAGGGCATGCAGGATGCGGATAATTTCCGGATAGAACCCACCCGCAAGCTGGCAATTAAGCTGGCGCTGGCCAGCGCGCAACCAGGGGATGTGATCCTGTTGGCCGGCAAAGGCCACGAAACAACTCAGACAATCGGGCACGAGCATCATCAGTATGATGAGCGTGCTTACGTGCGGCAACTTATGTCGGAGATGGCATTATGATAACGCTAAGCTGTGCAGAAATAGCCACCCTGATACAAGGGCAGTTAATTGGTCAGGATCAGCCAATCAATGATGTCAGCACAGATAGCCGAACGATAAGCGCCGGAGCCTTGTTTATAGCGTTAAAAGGGCCGAACTACGACGGTAGTCGTTTTATTGCTGATGTTATCGAAAAGGGCGCGGCAGCGATTGTGGTTGAACGGGCCCTGGATTGTGAGCTCAGTCAGATTGTAGTCGCTGATACCCGGTTGGCACTGGGCCAATTGGGTGCGGCGATTAAAGCGCGCGTCCAACCCAAAACTATTGCAGTAACCGGCAGCGCGGGTAAAACAACGGTAAAAGAAATGCTTGCGGCGATATTAAGCCGCTGTGGTCAGGTGCTGGCCACGCAGGGTAACTTTAATAACGACATTGGTGTACCGCTAACGTTATTGCGTTTAACGGCTGAACATCAGTATGCCGTGATGGAGCTGGGCGCCAACCATGCCGGCGAGATTGCTTACACCACCTCGCTGGTAAAACCCGATGTCGCCATTATTACCAATGCCGCGGCCTCGCACCTCGAAGGCTTTGGTGATACCTACGGTGTTGCCCGGGCAAAAGGCGAAATATTCTCCGGCTTACCCGCTGGCGGCATTGCCATTATGCAACACGACAGTGAGTTTACTGACTATTGGCGTAATCGTTGTAAAGATCTGAAAATTATCAGTTTTGTTAGTGATTTTAAAGCGGGCACAACAGCAGAAAGTGCTGGCAAAGCGCAAGACACTGCCGACATCCGGGCGGAGCAAATCAGCTTAAATGCCCAGGGGTGTGCTCGTTTTACCTTGCGCTATGATAACGAGCAGGTTTTGATCCAGCTTAACCTGCCTGGAAAACACAATGTGGCTAATGCTTTGGCTGCGGCGGCGGCTGCCCTGGCGGTAGGCGCAAAGCTGAGCGATGTTCAGCAGGGCCTGGCACAGATGGCGGGAGTCAAAGGGCGTACCAATATCATTGAATTGAGCAAGCAAATTAAGCTTATTGACGATACTTACAATGCCAATGTCGAATCCGTAAAAGCTGCTATTGATTTACTGGCGAGCTATCCGGGCTATCGGGTGTTGCTGCTGGGCGATATGGCTGAACTGGGTGCCAACGCCCGTTTATACCATGAAGAGATTGGTTTATACGCCAAACACGCGGGCATTAATCTGTTATTCACCCTGGGTGTGTTATCACAGAGCGCAAGTGACTTGTTTAATGGACAAGGCGCGCATTTCAGCTCGCGGCAGTCGATGTTAGAACGGCTGATCCCGTTAATTATAACCCAGCAAAATGTCACCATACTCGTTAAGGGCTCACGTAGTGCGAAAATGGAGTTAGTTGTGCAGGACTTGCTAGAACGATGTCAGCAGGAGCGTAGCCCATGCTAGTTTGGTTAGCCGAATATTTAACCCAGTACATTAGCTTTTTTAACGTGTTCAGTTATTTGACCTTCAGGTCGATTCTGGGCGTGTTAACGTCTTTATTTTTAAGCTTATATTTTGGGCCGATCTTAATTGCCAGATTGCAGAAAATGCAAATTGGTCAGGTGGTGCGCAATGATGGTCCGGAAAGTCATTTCTCAAAGAAAGGCACGCCTACCATGGGCGGGCTGCTGATTTTAGGCTCTATTCTGGTCAGTACCTTATTGTGGGCCAATTTGAGCAACAAATATATCTGGGTTGTGCTGTTTGTGCTGGTGAGTTTCGGCGCTATCGGTTTTATTGACGATTACCGCAAAGTGATCCGCAAAGACCCGAAAGGCTTGATTGCCCGTTGGAAGTACTTCTGGCAGTCGGTTTTTGCCATTGTTACCGCCTTATTTTTATATATGACGGCGGAGCGCCCGGCAGAAACGGCGTTGCTGGTACCTTTCTTAAAAGATGTGATGCCCCAGCTGGGCCTATTGTTCCTGGCACTAAGTTACTTTGTTATTGTCGGTACCAGTAATGCGGTGAATTTAACCGACGGCCTGGACGGCCTGGCTATCGTGCCAACCATCATGGTTGCAGGGGCGTTTGCCATTATTGCCTATGCCAGTGGTAACGTTAATTTTGCCGGATACCTGAATATTCCCTATCTGCCCTATGCCAGCGAACTTGTAGTGCTGTGTGCCGCCATGATTGGTGCCGGGCTGGGCTTTTTGTGGTTTAACACTTATCCGGCGCAGGTATTTATGGGTGATGTTGGCTCACTGGCGCTGGGCGCAGTATTGGGCGTGATTGCCATTTTAGTCCGTCAGGAAATCGTGCTGTTTATTATGGGCGGTATTTTTGTAATGGAAACGGTGTCAGTAATACTGCAAGTGGGCTCCTATAAATTGCGGGGGCAGCGTATTTTCCGGATGGCACCTATCCATCACCATTACGAATTAAAAGGCTGGCCAGAGCCACGGGTTATTGTGCGCTTCTGGATCCTATCAATCATTTTTGTACTGGTGGGTCTGGCGAC
The DNA here is from genome assembly GCF_041616895.1 of Arsukibacterium sp. GTDB lineage: Bacteria > Pseudomonadota > Gammaproteobacteria > Enterobacterales > Alteromonadaceae > Alishewanella. The sequence goes on along the minus strand of NZ_JBFJPY010000008.1, from coordinate 14,449 downwards.
CCTGAAACTGAGATAACAGATGCAATCGAACCTTAACGCCAAACGCATAGCGGTAGTGGGGCTGGGCCTGTCAGGTCTGGCCACGGTGCGCTTTTTGCTGGCGCATGGGGTTAGACCGGTACTGATGGACAGCCGCAGCAAGCCCGCCGGGCTTGAACAGATTGCTGCCGATAAAGTAGATGGCATTTACCTGGGTGAATTTGACGCTAACCGCCTGGCACAGATGGATATGATTATTATCAGTCCGGGCCTGGCAACTAGCCATCCTGCTATCCGCTTTGCCAAAGCCCAGGGTGTGGAAGTAATAGGTGATATTGAACTGTTTGCCCGTTTTAATCAGAAACCGGTTATCGCCATTACCGGCTCTAATGGTAAATCGACCGTGACTACCCTGGTGGCTGAGATGCTGCAGCAAAGTGGTCTTAACGCTGTTGCGGCGGGTAATATTGGCTTACCAGTACTCGACGCGCTGCGCCAGCAGGATACAGAGGTATTTGTACTGGAGTTATCAAGCTTTCAGCTCGATAGCACAAGTAGTCTGCGAAGCCGTGCCAGTTGCGTGCTGAACGTCAGTGCGGATCATCTTGATCGCTATGCTGATATGGCGGCCTATACCGCATCAAAACAGCGGGTGTATCAACACACTGAACTGGCGGTTTATAATCAGGCCGACCCCTTAACTTACCCAGCAGCTATCACTGATGCTGCAACACCATTAGCCATTAGTCTGGACAACACGGATTACGGTATCGTTGAACAACAAGGCCAGTTATGGCTGAACGTTGCTGGTGAACCCTTATTACCGGTCAGTCAATTGGGTATTACCGGCAGTCATAACCAGTTTAACGCACTCGCAGCAGCAGCACTGGCACTTAGCGCAGGAGCCAGCCGGGATGCTATTGCCCGCACGTTGCGCCAGTTCAGCGGTCTGGCCCATCGCTGCCAGCTGGTGCTGGCTCACAACGGTGTGCGCTGGGTAAATGACTCCAAAGCCACCAATATTGGCGCCACGCTGGCAGCGATAGCCGGCTTGCGATCGGATGTAAAAGGCAAGCTTATTCTGATTGCTGGCGGCGATGCCAAAGGTGCCGATCTGAGCGAGCTGCGCCCGGTACTCACGCGTGACGTTAATCATGTCATTACCCTGGGGCAGGATGGTCCTGCGATTGCCGCACTGCATTCGCACGCTACCGAGGTAAAAGACTTAACCGCAGCAGTAAAGCAAGCTGCCAAACTGGCCCAAAGTGGCGACATGGTGCTGTTATCGCCAGCCTGCGCCAGCCTCGATATGTTTAAAAGTTATGCGCAGCGCGGTGAGTTATTCGCCAAGGCCGTCAGGGAGCTGAAATCATGAAACAGCTTATCTTAACTCCCTGGAAGAGTGCCTGGCAAAACCCGTGGCATGCGGTCAGTGCGCTATGGCGCCGCGATGACAATGCGCCTTATGACCAACTGTTTCTAACGTTACTGATGCTTATTCTGGCAATAGGTGTGGTGATGGTGACCAGCGCCTCAATGCCGGTTGCCGAACGACTATTTGATAATCCGCTGCATTTTACCATTCGCCATCTGGTGTATCTGGGGATCGGCCTGACCATGGCGGTGCTGGTGCTTCGGGTACCGGTAAGCTGGTGGCATCGCGGTAACATGTGGTTATTGTTGCTGGGTATCTTACTACTGGTAGCCGTGCTGTTGTTTGGTCGAAATGTTAACGGCAGTACCCGCTGGTTATCTTTGGGTCCTATTGGTCTGCAAGCGGCAGAGCCGGCCAAGCTGTTCTTTTTTGTCTATCTGGCCAGCTATCTGGTACGGCGGCACGAAGAGGTACGAGATAACCTGAAAGGATTCCTGAAACCGCTGGCGGTATTGTTTTTGTTTGCGGTATTGCTGCTGATGCAGCCTGACTTAGGCACCGTTATTGTGATGTTTGCCACCGCCGTGGCATTGCTGTTTTTAGCCGGCGCGAAAATTTGGCAGTTTTTGTGTTTGCTGGCAACCGGCCTGCTGGCCATTGGCGTGCTGATTGTTTATAGCGAATATCGCTGGAAGCGAGTAACTGCTTTTCTTGATCCCTGGGCCGACCCTTTTGGCAGTGGTTACCAGTTAACTCAATCGTTAATGGCGTTTGGCCGTGGCGGCTGGTTTGGTCAGGGGCTGGGTAACAGTATTCAGAAGTTGGAGTATCTGCCTGAAGCACACACCGACTTTATTCTGGCGGTTATTGCCGAAGAGACCGGTTTTGTTGGGGTGGCAATACTGATGAGCCTGATTTTTGTGCTGGTTTACCGTGCGCTATGGATAGGCCAGCGCGCATTATCAAAACAGTTAAGTTTTCACGGCTTTATGGCCTACGCCCTGGCAATCTGGATTGGTTTTCAGGCGGCTGTCAATGTCGGTGTCGCCACCGGTGCGCTGCCAACCAAAGGCTTAACCCTGCCGTTTGTCAGTTCAGGCGGCAGTAGTCTGGTTATTATGTTAATTGCCACGGGGTTATTATTACGCATTGATTTTGAAGTGCGACTTAAAGGCAAACAGGCCCTGAGCGGAGGCAAACATGGCTAAACCGCTGGCACTGATTATGGCAGGTGGCACCGGTGGCCACATTTTCCCGGCACAGGCTGTTGCCAGTGCACTTGCGGCTGATGGCTGGGATATCGCCTGGCTTGGCAGTACCGACCGGATGGAAGCGCAACTGGTACCAACGTTTGGGTGGCCATTTTACGGCATTAATGTTGCCGGTCTGCGTGGCAAAGGCCTGGCCAGCAAGTTGCGCGCGCCCTGGATGATCGCTAAAGCGCTATGGCAGGCGGGCAAAGTGTGCCGGCAGCTTAAACCAGCTGTTACCCTGGGCTTCGGCGGTTATGCCAGTGGTCCGGGCGGACTGGCCAGCTGGTTGCATGGCACGCCGGTACTTATTCATGAACAAAATGCTATCGCAGGCAGCACCAACAAGCTATTGGCCAGGTTAGCGAAACATATTCTGGTAGCGTTTGATAGTGCCTTTAAAGGCAACGCAAAGCGAAAGCTGGTTGGTAATCCTATCCGTGCAGACTTATTGGCCTGCCGGGCCAACCGGCCGGAAAGTGCCAGCCTGAATATTCTGATTATTGGCGGTAGCCTCGGCGCGCAAGCGTTAAATGACGCATTGCCGCAGCAATTGGCCGAGCTGGCAAAAAACGGGGCTGTTGCCGTGCGCCACCAAACCGGAAAAGCCATGTTAGCGCAGGTAGAGCAGGCGTATCAGCCACTTCGTGCCAGCGGCAGTGTGGCTGAGGTGAGTGCCTTTATTGACGATATGGCAGCAGCCTACCGCTGGGCAGATGTACTAATTTGCCGGGCCGGTGCGCTGACAGTAAGCGAAGTGGCCGCCGTGGGCGTAGCCGCCATTTTTGTGCCGTTGCCCGGTGCGATAGATGACCATCAAACGGCCAATGCCCGGGTGCTAGCTGATCGCGACGCTGCCGTTTTATTGTCGCAACAACAATTACAACAACAGGGCGTGCAAGCGATTTTAATGCCCTGGTTAACTGATAAAGAGCCGCTGCAGCAGATGGCACAACGTGCCAGTGCGCTGGCAACCGACGATGCGGCAGGGCAAATAGCCGTGCTGTGCCGGCAAGTAACAGGACAAGTAGTATGATGACCACCCTGCAAAATAAAAAACAGGCGATGCGCCGGGTAGAGCGGATCCATTTCGTTGGGATTGGCGGTGCGGGTATGGGCGGTATTGCCGAAGTTCTGCTAAACGAAGGCTACAAAGTAACCGGCTCCGATCTGGCGTCAAACCCGGTAGTGGAGCGCCTGGTATCGCTGGGAGCTAACGTTAAATTTGGCCATCATGCCAGCCAGATAGATGGTGCCAGCGTGGTGGTGGTTTCCAGTGCCATTAAAGCCGCAAACCCTGAAGTGGCCGCGGCACTGGCCCAGCGTATTCCGGTGGTACGCCGTGCTGAAATGCTGGGCGAGCTGATGCGGTTTCGCCATGGTATTGCCATTGCCGGTACCCACGGTAAAACCACAACCACCAGCTTACTGGCTTCTATTTTTGCTGAAGCTGGCACCGATCCGACCTTTGTAATTGGTGGTTTGCTTAATTCCGCAGGCTCTAATGCGCGTTTAGGTGCCGGTCGTTACTTAATTGCTGAAGCTGATGAAAGCGATGCCTCTTTCCTGCATTTACAGCCAATGGCCACGGTAATTACCAATATTGAAGCCGACCATATGGACACCTACGAAGGTGATTTCGAAAAGCTGAAAGATACTTATCTGGAGTTTTGTCACAATTTGCCGTTTTACGGCATGGCGGTAATCTGTATCGACGACAAAGTGCTACGCGGCCTTATTCCGTCAATTGGCCGCACCGTGCTGACTTATGGATTCAGCGACGATGCAGACTATAAAATTACTGCGTTTAGCCAGCAAGGTACCCGTAGCTTTTTTGTGATAACCGATCCGGCCGGCAACCAGCGTGAAGTGCAGCTGAATTTACCGGGTAAACACAATGCATTAAATGCCACGGCGGCTTTCGCTCTGGCCGCCGATGAAGGGATCAGCGAGCAGGCCATACTGGCAGCGCTGGGCAAATTTGAAGGCATTGGTCGTCGCTTTCAGCAATACGGTGAGTTTGATACCGGTCGTGGCAAAGCCTTATTAATTGATGACTATGGCCATCATCCGACTGAAGTTGCGGCCACAATAGCTGCTGTACGCAGTGCCTGGCCTGAGCGGCGCCTGGTGATGGCGTATCAGCCACACCGCTTTAGCCGCACCCGCGATTTGTATGAAGATTTTACCCAGGTATTGTCCAGTGTCGACAAGTTACTGCTGCTGGAAGTGTACTCGGCCGGCGAAGCACCGATAGCCGGTGCCGACAGCCGTAACCTATGCCGTTCTATCCGCGCCCGGGGTCAGCTGGAGCCAGTTTATGTGGCCGAACCGAAAGCTCTCGCAGGCGCGCTTGCCGAAGTGTTGGAAGATGGCGATGTGGTGCTAACCCAGGGGGCCGGTAATATTGGCACCCTGGTAAAAGAGCTGGCAGTAGCGAAACTCGACATTAACCAGTTAAAGCAAATGTCGGAGGGCACAACATGAGCGATGCCATCAGCAATTTTGGCAAAGTGGCCGTGATGTTTGGCGGCTACTCAGCGGAGCGTGATGTATCGCTGCGATCAGGTAAAGCGGTACTTAATGCCTTGCAACAAGCCGGTGTTAATGCCGTGGCCTTTGATCCGGCTGAGCAGCCCTTAACCGCTTTGATGGGTGACGTGAAGGCCGAGCGGGTGTTTATTGTGTTACATGGCCGTGGTGGAGAAGACGGTACCATGCAGGGCGCCTTGCAATTACTGGGGTTACCTTACACCGGCAGCGGCGTACTGGGCTCGGCGCTGGCCATGGACAAAATTCGTTGCAAGCGGTTATTTCTGGCGCAAAACCTACCAACAGCCGCGTTTGCGGTGGTGCATAACGATACCAACGACTATGCGCAATTATTATCCGATCTGGGTGGCAAGGTCATGGTAAAGCCAGCTAATGAAGGCTCCAGTATTGGCATGAGTGCCGCCAGTAACGCTGCTGAACTGGAGCAGGCAATAGCTGCTGCGCTTAAATACGACAGCGAAATTTTAGTGGAACGTTGGATTAACGGCCGGGAATTTACCATCGCCATTCTGGGTGACACGGTGTTACCCATTGTCGAAATGCGTACACCACGCGCGTTTTACGATTACGAAGCGAAATATCAGGCAAACAGCACCGAATATCTGTGCCCGGCGCCGTTAACTGCCGAGCAAACTGCAGCCATGCAAGCTGATGCTCTGGCCGCTTTTAAGGCAGTAGGTGCCAGCGGTTGGGGCCGGGTCGATTTAATGTTAAACCAGCAGGGCGAGCACTTTTTACTGGAAGTGAACACGGTACCCGGCATGACAGAAAAATCTCTGGTGCCGATGGCAGCAAAAGCGGCAGGCTTAAGTTTTAACGAGCTGGTGCTGCAGATTTTGCAGCAAACTCTTGATGGCAACACTCATGCTGGCAAAGCGGTATTAAATACCAAAGTACAGGACCACTAGCATGAGTTTACGCCAGGTATATCAGCAACTAAATCACAGGCCCGGTTTCATCGGCGGCCTGCTGTTTTTTGTGCTGGCTCTGGCATTACTGACCTGGGGCGGTATGCAGGTTCATAGCTGGCTGCAAAGTCAGCAGGGCGCACCGATAAAACAGGTGCGGTTATACGGTGACTTTCAGCATATTCAGCAGCAGGTATTACAACAACAGCTGCAGCGGGAATATGTGGGTAATTTTTTTCGGGTAAACGTTGATCAGGTGCAGCAGTTCCTGCAGCAACAACCCTGGGTGTATCAGGCAGCCGTGCGCAAACAATGGCCCGATACCTTAGTGGTGGTTGTCACAGAGCAGCAGCCGGTCGCAATCTGGAATCAGCAGCACTTGCTCAATAATAAAGGGGAGTTATTTATCGCCCCACTAAGCGAGCTGGTTTCAGCCTTGCCAAGGCTGCACGGTCCGGATGGTAGTGAGCAGGATGCACTGACAATGTTTCGCCATATGCAAAATTTGCTGCAGTTAAATCAGTTTAGTGCTGAGCAACTGTGGTTAACCGAACGGTTTTCCTGGCGTTTGCAACTGCAGGGTGGTTTGGCGCTGAAACTGGGGCGGCAGGACACCATGAAGCGCTTACAACGTTTTATTGAATTATACCCGACGATGCAAAATCACCGGGAGCAGGAATTAGCTGAAGTCGATTTGCGCTATGACACCGGCATTGCCGTGCGTTATGCCAATACGGAGCCAAAGAGAAAAGCATGACAAAGTCGATAGAACGAGATCTGATCGTAGGGCTGGATATCGGTACTGCACAGATAAAAGCCGTAGTAGGCGAAATCACCCCTGACAACCGGCTGAGCATTGTCGGGGTGGGTACCCATGCCTCGCGGGGCATGGATAAAGGCGGCGTTAACGATTTAAACCTGGTGGTGCAGGCTGTACAGCGGGCGATTAATGAAGCGGAGCTGATGGCGGACTGTCAGATCTCGTCGGTTTACCTGGGTATAACAGGTAAACATATTCGTTGTCAGAACGAGAGCGGCATGGTCCCAATTAATGATACCGAAGTAACAGCTGATGATGTTGCCAGCGTTATTCACGCGGCAAAATCGGTGCCTATCTCGGCTGAGCGACGCATGTTGCATGTGCTACCGCAAGAGTTCTCGGTAGATATGCAAGAGGGTATCAAAAGCCCGGTGGGCATGTCAGGGGTAAGGATGGAGGCTAAAGCCCATATCATTACCTGTGCCAACGATATGGCGAAAAATATCGAAAAATGTGTTGAACGCTGCGGCCTGCAGGTTGACCAACTTATTTTTTCGTCACTGGCGTCAAGCTATGCGGTATTAACCGACGATGAAAAAGAGCTGGGTGTCTGTGTGGTCGATATGGGCGGTGGCACCATCGATCTATCTATTTATACCAATGGTGCGCTGCGTCATACCGCTGTTATTCCGGTGGCCGGCAACCAGGTGACCAGCGATATTGCCAAAATTTTTCGCACACCGATAAGTCATGCAGAAGATATTAAGGTGCAGTACGCCTGTGCTCTGCGCAGCATGGTAGGCAAAGAAGAAAGTATTGAAGTGCCAAGTGTGGGCGGCCGGCCAGCGCGATCAATGTCGCGTCATACCCTGGCCGAAGTAATCGAGCCCCGTTATCACGAACTGTTCGAGCTGGTGCTGGAAGAAATTCGCAGTTCTGGCCTGGAAGAACAAATTGCCGCCGGTTTAGTGCTTACCGGGGGTACTGCCAAGATGGAAGGGGCAGTAGAATTTGCCGAAGACGTGTTTCAGATGCCGGTGCGGGTTGGCCAGCCAATGCATGTCAGCGGGTTAAAAGAGTATGTACAAGATCCGGCCTACGCCAGCGTAGTCGGGTTATTGCTGTATGGCAAAGATGTTCGGGCCCAGCAAAAAAGCGCGGCGCAAAGCCGCGATCCAGTTAGCAGCTTGCTGAAAAAAATCAGCAGCTGGTTCAAAGGTGAGTTTTAAAGAGCGTAAAAACGGAGAGAGAGCTATGTTTGAGTTAATGGAAAACCACAGCCAAGAAGCTGTAATTAAAGTAATAGGTGTTGGCGGCGGTGGCGGTAATGCTGTCGAATATATGGTTGCAAGCAACATCGAGGGTGTTGAATTTGTGGCGGCTAACACTGACGCCCAGGCCCTGCGCAATTCATCTGCCAATGTCACCCTGCAATTAGGTGCCGGTGTGACCAAAGGCTTAGGCGCTGGTGCTAACCCGGAAATTGGTCGTCGTTCGGCCGAGGAAGACCGCGAAACGATCAAAAAAACCCTGCAGGGCGCAGATATGATCTTTATCGCTGCCGGTATGGGCGGTGGTACCGGGACTGGTGCTGCGCCAATTGTCGCTGAAGTAGCGCGTGAGTTGGGTATTCTAACGGTAGCAGTAGTGACCAAACCGTTCCCGTTCGAAGGAAAAAAACGCACTGCTTATGCTGATGAAGGTATTTTGGAGCTAAGCAAATACGTTGATTCACTGATCACTATCCCGAACGACAAACTGTTAAAAGTGCTGGGCAAAGGCACCAGTTTGCTGGATGCGTTTAAAGCGGCTAACAACGTACTACTGGGCGCAGTACAGGGTATCGCTGAATTAATTACCCGGCCAGGTTTGATCAACGTCGACTTTGCCGACGTACGTACGGTAATGTCTGAAATGGGCACTGCCATGATGGGTACCGGCCGCGCGTCAGGCCCTGATCGTGCTGAAGAAGCCGCCGAGCAGGCGATTTCAAGTCCGCTGTTAGAAGATATCGATTTATCAGGTGCTAAGGGTATTCTGGTTAACATCACTGCCGGCCTGGATATCAGCATTGAAGAGTTTGAAATTGTTGGTAACGCGGTTAAAGCGTTTGCATCTGAGAATGCCACAGTGGTAGTGGGTGCGGTTATCGACCCGGAAATGCACGACGAGCTACGGGTAACCGTAGTGGCTACCGGTATTGGTGCTGATCGCCGGCCGGATATCAGCCTGGTGCCAAGCCATCGTGCTGAGCCGGCTCACGCCTACGTGCAGCAGGGTAACACTATGCGCCATGCTGCACCGGCGCCTAATCCGCACAAAGAAGAAGCGGCGCAAACAAAAACGCAGCCAGAAAGCAAAGGTGGTATCGATATCTTTGATATCCCGGCGTTTTTGCGTAAGCAGGCAGATTAATCTGCCTGTAGTGACCGGTTGTAAAGGCCTGATGCACTGTTGGTGAAACAGAAAGAATATTAGTAACAGTTGAAGTTAAGCTGCTGTTCAGCTGGTATTGGCCAACATAACGGCTAGTTGGTTTCGCCGTTACATTGGTAATGTTACCGAAGTTGTGCTAAGCTTCGCCGCCATTTTGTGATTGCTTAAAAATTGAGCAGGAATGAATTATGATTAAACAACGTACCGTCGCTAAAACAGTCAGTACTATTGGTGTTGGGTTACACAAGGGTGAAAAGGTTACGCTCACTCTCCGGCCTGCACCTGATAACACGGGCATTATGTTCCGTCGTGTTGACCTGGAACCGATAGTAGACTTTAAAGTTTCCCCCGAAATGGTGGGCGACACGGTAATGTGTACGTGTTTAATCAACGAACAGGGTGTGCGCCTGTCTACCACCGAGCATTTAATGGCTGCTATTGCTGGTCTGGGTATTGATAACCTGATTATTGAAGTCGATTCAGCTGAAATTCCGATCATGGATGGCAGCGCCAATCCGTTTGTTTACCTGCTGCTGGAAGCTGGCATCAATGAACAGAAACTGGCGAAGAAATTCATTCGGATTAAGCGCCCTGTGCGGGTAGAAGACGGCGATAAATGGGCGGAAATCCGCCCTCATAACGGTTTTAAAATCGATTTTGCTATCGACTTTGATCACCCGGTTATTGCTGAAACCACCCAGCGCATGCAAATGGACTTTTCGGCTGCTGGTTTTATCAAAGACATCAGCCGGGCCCGAACCTTTGGCTTCCTGCATGACATAGAATACCTGCGGGCCAATAACCTGGCATTAGGTGGCAGTTTTGACAATGCAGTAGTACTGGATGAGTTCCGGGTATTAAATCAGGACGGTCTGCGTTACGAAGATGAGTTTATCAAGCATAAAATTCTGGATGCGATTGGTGATTTATATATGGCAGGTTACAGCGTACTGGGCGAGTTTGTCTCATATAAAACCGGTCATGCTTTAAATAACCAGCTGCTATGCGCCGTATTAGCCGAGCAGGAAAACTGGGAATTTGTCACCTTTGAAGACAAAGCCCATATGCCCATCTCGTACCTGGCACCGCAACTGGCATAATTATTATCTTCACTATAAAAGGCCGACTTTATGTCGGCTTTTTTGTTCCCAAAAAAACAGAAAAAGGGTCAGAGTGATTTAACTTGCCCCGGCTCGTTCCTAAAATAATGGAAAAAGGGTCAGAGTGATTTTAGTTTACTTCGCCAGTAGTCTGGCCAGGGCCTGTTTTACTTTGTCGTCGCTGTGTTTCAGGGTTTCGTTAAGCGCGCTGCGGGCAGCGTCTGACAAGCTTTTTGTCGGCAGTGATGCTGCGGTTTTAGCCTCGGCTTGAGCCTGCTGTCGGGGAAGCTGCCCATGAGGCGACACTTCGATATCAATTCCGGCTAAATCAGGCAAGATTTTTTGCCGGAAATTGTCTAGAATGGCATCGCGCTGCATCTTTAACCGGTTTGCCCAGCCTGGCGATTGACATAAAATAACAGCTCGCCCGGCATTAATGCTCGACACCTGACAAAAGCTCAGTTGTTCCAGCTGTAAAATACGGCATAACTCGGCGTTTAATTTGCGAACAAGTTCATACTGTTGCTGCATCGATGCCAGAGAGCTCTGGCCAAACAGCTTGGTTAAATCTTCGGGTTTATGACTATAGCGTTTCATCAACAGCGTACTTATCGGGCTGAACAGCGGGCCGGATAAGTGTAACAGGTTTTATCGGTGCTGCTACTGTTAGCCAGACTTGAATCTTATCGTGGCTGGCACCATATCCTGCCAATAGCCGTTTTTGCCGGCAGGCAGTAACTTACAACGACAATAAATAACTGGCCTGGCCAGGGCTGCAAAGCAGTTTTAACTTAAATGGTATCTGGATGATGTTTGGAAAAATTTTCGCCAAATTAGTTGGCAGCCGTAACGACCGCTTTTTGAAAAAACAACAGAAACAGGTGCAGCAGATCAATGCGCTGGAAGCCGAATATCAGGCATTAAGCGACGAGGCGCTAAAGCAAAAAACAGCCGAGTTTAAACAGCGGATCGAACAAGGTGCCAGTTTAGAAGATATCCTGCCCGAAGCGTTTGCCACGGTACGTGAAGCCAGTACCCGGGTGTTTAAAATGCGCCATTTCGATGTGCAGTTGCTGGGCGGTATTGTGCTGCACCAGGGCCGTATTTCTGAAATGCGTACCGGTGAAGGTAAAACCCTGACCGCGACCTTGCCAGCATACTTAAATGCGTTAAGTGGCAAAAGCGTGCACGTTATTACCGTGAACGATTACCTGGCCCGGCGGGATGCTGAAACCAACGAGCCGCTTTTCAGCTTTTTAGGCTTAACTGTGGGGGTAAACGTCCCAGGTTTGGCGCATCAGGCTAAGCAGCAAGCATATCAGGCCGATATTACCTACGGAACCAACAACGAATTTGGCTTTGACTACCTGCGCGACAATATGGCATTTTCACCGCAAGACCGCGTGCAGCGCGACCTGGCGTTTGCCATTATCGATGAAGTTGACTCAATATTAATTGATGAAGCGCGCACGCCGCTTATTATCTCCGGCCCCGCCGAAGACAGTTCTGAGCTGTATAAGAAAATTAATACTCTGGTTCCGCAACTGGAAAAGCAGGAAAAAGAAGACGAAGAAGGTAACCATGGCGACGGCCACTTTACTGTGGACGAAAAAGCCCGTCAGGTTTACTTAACTGAACAAGGCCAGATCAAAGTAGAAGACATGCTGCGTGAAGCAGGCATGATAGAGCAGGACGATACCTTATTCTCTGCTGCCAATATCACCCTGTTACACCATGTGTATGCGGCGCTGCGTGCGCACCAGCTGTTTAAGCGTGACGTTGACTACGTGGTTAAAGAAGGTGAAATCGTTATTGTTGACGAACATACCGGCCGTACTATGGAAGGGCGGCGCTGGTCTGAAGGCTTGCACCAAGCGGTGGAAGCTAAAGAAGGCGTACGTATTCAGAACGAAAACCAGACCCTGGCCTCGATTACGTTCCAGAACTACTTCCGTTTATACAACAAACTGGCCGGTATGACCGGTACAGCCGACACTGAAGCGTTTGAATTCCAGCAAATTTATGGTCTGGAAACCATCGTGGTGCCAACTAACCGGCCGATGGTACGGAACGATATGGCCGATCTGGTGTATTTAACGGCTGAAGATAAATATAACGCTATCATTGAAGACATTATTAAAGCCCGAGACGCTAAGCGCCCGGTGCTGGTGGGTACCGCCTCTATTGAGAGCTCAGAATACCTGTCTGGTTTACTGAATAAAGCGAAAATTAAGCATCAGGTATTAAACGCCAAGTTCCACGCGAATGAAGCGCAGATTATTGCTGATGCCGGCCGGCCGGGTACGGTAACAATTGCTACTAACATGGCAGGTCGGGGTACCGATATTGTGCTGGGTGGTAGTTTACAATCTGAACTGGCGGCGCTTAGCGAGAAAACCGACGACTCTGTTGCCAAGATCACGTCCGACTGGCAACAGCGGCACGACGAGGTTATTGCCTCAGGCGGCTTGCACATTATAGGTACTGAGCGGCACGAATCACGCCGCATCGATAACCAGCTGCGTGGGCGTTCGGGTCGGCAGGGTGATCCGGGTTCATCGCGCTTTTATCTGTCACTGGACGACACCTTAATGCGTATTTTCGCCTCCGACCGGATGGCAGGCATGATGCGTCGCCTGGGAATGGAAAAAGGTGAAGCCATTGAACACCCGTGGGTAAGCAGGGCTATTGAAAATGCTCAGCGCAAGGTCGAAGCCCGCAACTTCGACATCCGTAAGCAATTATTAGAATTTGACGACGTCGCAAACGATCAGCGTAAAGTAGTATACGAGCAACGTAATGAGCTACTGGATGCCACTGACATCAGCGAGACCGTCAGTGCGATTCGTGAAGACGTGGTCGATTCGGTGATCAGTCAGTATATTCCGCCGCAGTCACTGGACGAAATGTGGGATATCCCAGGCCTGGAGCAGCGTTTAAAAGCTGACTTCGCGTTAGATTTGCCGGTAAGCCAATGGCTGGCCGATGATAAAAAGCTGTTTGAAGAAAAACTGCGCGATAAAATTCAGCAGGAATTTAATGACGGGTATAAACAGAAAGAGCAGATGGTTGGGGTAGACGTCCTGCGCCAGTTTGAAAAAGCCATTATGTTACAAAGCCTGGACACCCACTGGAAAGAGCATTTAGCGGCAATGGATCATCTGCGCCAGGGCATTAACCTGCGCGGTTACGCCCAGAAAAATCCGAAACAGGAATACAAGCGTGAAGCGTTTGAATTGTTCTCGAATATGCTGGATGAGTTAAAAACTGACGTAATTGGTATTTTAAGCCGGGTGCAGGTTAAAGCCGCAGAAGATGTTGAGGCCGTAGAAGAGCAGCGCCGCAAGGCTGATGCCGTGCCGCACAATTATCAGCATGCAGATGCCGGCCAGATGGGTGCAGATGTACCGGCCGATGTATCACCAGCACGAGCAACTCCTGGCGCAGCCATGCCAGCCCCGGTGGTGAGAGATGGAGAAAAAGTGGGCCGCAACGACCCGTGTCCGTGTGGTTCTGGTAAAAAATACAAACAATGTCATGGCAAACTTAGCTAAGACTAACGTCAGCAAGCCAGCAACGTCCCTGCCAAAGCTGCATGTGGCAGTGGGCGTTATAGTTCGTCAGCAGCAGGTATTGCTGGCACTGCGCAATGCTAAGCAACATCAGGGTAATAAATGGGAATTTCCCGGCGGTAAGGTTGAAGCGGGTGAAACCGTTGCTGCAGCGCTGGCCCGTGAGCTACAGGAAGAGCTGGCCATTACCGTCATGTCTGCTGAACCTTTTATGCTGCTTAATCATTGCTACCCCGAGCGCGAGGTTATCCTGGATATATGGTTAGTCACGGCGTTTAGCGGTACCCCCAAGGGTGTCGAGGGGCAGCCGCTACAGTGGGTCAATATCGCCGATCTAACCACTATTACCTTGCCAGAAGCCAACCAGCCCATAGTACAGCGTTTACAGCAGCGCTAACGCGTTTAGTGTTGTGGATTCAGTGCTGGTAGTAATTAGTCGTTAATTTTCATTCTTAGTGGTTAAACTGGCTAATGCTTCTGTAAAGCCCCTAAGCGAAAACTTCAACTGGCGTGGTG